>NZ_DBKDTU010000201.1:0-6185 GCF_055505085.1 Candidatus Hepatincolaceae symbiont of Strigamia maritima | reverse complement strand
GAGGTAAATTAAAAACCACCGACTTAGCAAAAAACTTCCTAAAAGCTTTACCTGATAATGCAAAAACACCGGACATGACGGCATTATGGGCAGAGAAACAGCATGAGATAAAGGAGAATAAACTATCTACGGAAGAGTTCTTAAAAGAGCTAGATACCTTTATAACCACAGAAATAACTACAATTAAAAACTCAACCATAAACATAGGAACAACTAATGCCACTCAAAATAAAGCAATATCAAAAACTAAAACTAATCAAAAGAACCCTAGCAATAATACTAAAGTTACTCAAAATAAAGAAACTGTAACAGCTAAGAAATGCCCTAACTGTACAGAAGGAACTCTAACCCTAAAAACCGGCAAATATGGTAACTTCTGGGGCTGTAACAACTACCCAAACTGCAAAACCATTGTGAAGATTTAAAAAAGGAAAATAATATGAAAATCTATCTAAAAATAATACTTTGTTTTTTAAGCTTAACTACATACACTCTGGCAGAAAAAACCTCAGTAAGAATTGAAAGTTATAAAAGATTAAAAGGATACTAGATAATTTTGATGATACAAAAAATATTAATCCTAACACTAAACTACAACTTTTTTCCATAAATAAACAACCTATAACACCAAAAAAGTAGAGGTGTTATTTTTTTATTTCAAAGACTTTTTTCATGATATCAAAATATTGTGGGGTTATATGTTTAATAATGTCTTGTGTAGCCTTATTAAAGTCATCTATAAGATTAGTATTATATGGGGTAGATAGTTTTGTATCCGTGTTTAGGAAGTTCATGAAATCTTGAGGTAAGTTTTTTTCTTGAAAATCCTTATCTAAATATTTAATTATATCTCCTAATTTATCGACTGTTGGTATAAGTTTAACTGTATGGCAATATTCCCATAACAACTCTCTTAGTGAAGCTAACTCTAAATGCATATTATTAATTAATTTTGATAATTTATCAAAATAACTATGAAGCTTGCTTGGGTCAGTCTGAAAAAATACAAGGTTGTTGTTTGGCATTAAATCTGCTTTTATAAAAGTATTATCTTTAATTTTGATTTTTTCAAAAAGCTTACACCAAAAATCATAACTGTGAGTAAAAATAAAAATTTGATAAGGATTTTTTATTTGGTTATCATCTTTAAAAAATTTGTCTCTTATTAATGATATTAAATTTAATTGTATTTCTTCATCAAAACTAGAAGCAGGATCATCTATCATTACTATTTTAGTAGTACCTTTTGTTTTATCAATTAAATAAAAAAAGTAGGATAATGCAATAATATTTTTTTCACCCTCACTTAAATAGTTTGCTATATTATTATTTCTTTTTATGATAAACTTATTATTATTTCTTTCTATCTTTATACTTCTTCTATTTAACACATCTCTAAAATATTTATTGATAATATCTATATCTATCTCACTTAAAGCTTGCTTTTTTAGTTGTATTTTTCTAATTAAATCATCTTTATTTTTACAACCGTAATTTTGTAATCGGGAGGTTATAGCTTCTTCTTTTGACTTAAAGATTTTAGCGTAGTCAGTTTTTACATAATGTTGTTTAAGTAGTTCTATTCTATTCTTTTGCTCTGTTATATAGTTTTTTGTTTCTGTATTATAGGTAGATATCTTAGTATTTATGTCTTCAATAATAGTTATAAGTTTTAGAAATTTTAATTTATATCTGGTTATTAACTCTAAGGGTACTTCTATTTGTTTATATATATTGTCTTGTTTAGAAGGAATTAATCCTTTATTTTCCTCATCTCCAATGATTTTTTGGTAAATATTTATAATATCTGTTATATTAAGCACTAATTTTTCTACATCAAATATAGAAGCATCTATTTTTTTTAAATGATAATTTTTTAACTTTGTAAGAATGTTTTCGTATTCCTTAAAATCTTTAGAAATATTTGTTAGTTTAATTTGTAATTTATTTCTTTTTTCATTAAAATAATCCTGAAGTTGTTTGATAAAATATGTACTAATAGTTTTCTCTTTACAAAAAGGGCATTGTATAGATTCACTTTCATATTGATTATCTTTTATGTTATTATAAAATTCTTCTGCAAGAGGTATTGATGTTTTATATTCACTGAATCTATTTGATAGTTGTGAAAGAGATTCTTCATCTATTGGGGGTGTAGCCCTTAATACTTCTATTAGTTGGTCTAAATCATCAGGTATATTCTTAATATTATCATTCATTATCAATTCTAACTCTTCAGGAGGTTTTTTAATAAAATCCATATAAGACTCTATGGTGTTCTCGTCTAAATATTGTATAGTAGCTTCTTCTTTTAGCAGTTTAGAATATCGGGTTTTATTAAAAGTTCTATCATTCGTTATACCTATTTTTTCTTTTATGTATTTTGCTCTTCGTGACATTATATTGTTTTGATCTATAACTATTTTTTCTATTTCTTCTAAATCATTAATTTCTTTATTATCAGCACCAATAATAATTGTTAATTCTTTAGCTTCTGTATGTGATGTAAAAATATTTTCATATACAAAATTTGTATTGTATATCATAATTTGATTAATATTACTAGGTAAATCTATGGTTTTGTGAGTACTATCAGTAATTGTAAAAGAACCTATTTCTTTAGTGTTATTTTTATGTACTTCTCTAAAAAATTCTGTAAAAGTAGTTTTTCCAGAACCATTAGCTCCAAAAATAATATTTCTTTTTCCAAATCCTTGAAAATTAAAATTATTAAATTTTCTAAATTTTGCAATATGTATGTCTATTATTTCCATATTAAAGACCTTAATATAATTAATTAAATAAATAATTATATCATGTTATAACACAACCACACCATAAAAAACTGATTTTTATCCCTATAGTTTTGTAATATCTCTTGTTAGCATTTAAGTAAATACTTAAATATTTCAGGGGTGAGGATGTGAATTTAGAGTTAGAGAGGTTTAAAAGAGATATTAGTTTAGTTTCATATGCTCAAACTTTAGGATTTAGTATTGTAAAATCTGAGAGCACCAAGCGTTCTGTTAAAATGAAAATACCCGGGCAGACTATTATTATTTCCACAAGTCATGATAATCACGGGATTTACTTTAATGCATCTAGCAATAAAAGCGGTACTATTATTGATTTTATCCAAGAGCAAAAGAGGATTAATCTAGGAGAAGTACGAAAAGAATTAAGAGCTTGGTTAGGAAGTAATAATTATCAAGAAAATAGCCAGTATCAACAGAGTACATATAACCATAACTATTATAAACCTGAAAAAAGTACTCCTAATGAGCAATTAGTAGCTCATAATTATGCTAAAACTAAAAGTTCTTATCTTAATACTTATTTATCTAAAAGAGGAATTAGAATTGAGATTCAAACCTTAGATAAATTTAAGGAAAAAATCAGAATTGATGAGAGAAATAATTTAATCTTTCCTCATTTTAATAATAGCGGTATTTGCGGATATGAAATTAAAAACACTACTTTTAAAGGGTTTTCAAGTGGCGGTGAAAAAGGCTTATGGGTTAGTAATAATATTAAAACCGCAGATAAAATTGTAATAGTTGAAGGAGTAATAGATGCCTTGAGTTATGAGCAATTAAAAGGAGATACAAATACTGCTTATATTAGCACCGCAGGGCAGCTAAATGAAAAACAACTCACACTCTTACAGGAAATCAGTAATAAATATCTGGCAGAACTAATCTCAGGGTTAGATAACGATGAGGCAGGGTATAAATTACATCAGATTATAGAGAAATCTTTAGCAAAAACCATAACTAGAGATGTTCCAAAACATAAAGATTGGAATGAGGATTTACAAAAACTTTTACAAGGGAAACAAAAACATAAAGAAACTATTACTAATTCTATTTCCTACTGCCCGAAAACATTAAATAAATCTCAAAAAATCCAAGAATTTAATAGGTAATCTATTAAATACCACAAAGAATAATCTAACAGAAAAAACTGATTTTAAGTAATAGCCTTAAGGTACATATCTAGCTTATGCTTAGGTTATAAATGTAATACAACTTGAGGATATGATTATGAATATAAACAAGAAGCACCCCCTATACCAACACCTATACTCTATAATACAGTTTACATTATTAATGTTACTACTAACAGTAGTAGTTAGCTTTAATAATGAAGTATGGGCAGCGGCAGACCCCTTACTTAAAGTTAACAGTAACGTAAAGTCAGCGGTATCCACCTTACAATTGGTTGCTTTAACCATAGCAGGAGCAGGGCTTATTTTTACACTTTTGGCCGGAATGTTTACTCAGCTTAATAAAGGGCAATTACTGCAAATCTTAGCAATAATCATAGGAATAGCAGGGGCAGTAATGATTATTGACTGGATTGCCGGATGGGTAAAATAATTATAATTAAAAATTACCCTCAATTTGCCAAAAAAACCTTTTTTATCGGTTTGGATCGTACTTATTTCTTATGCTTACTTTTTATAGGAATTATTTTATTTTTTATTAATGTGGCTTTAAACATTTTCTATAAGATTACGCCACTATTTAGTATTGGGATTGTAGGAATATTATTTTTAGTATCAGTTCTTGCTTTTGCTAGAGATAATTATTGGTTTGAGAAATTTATTATTAAATACATAATCAAGCAGAAATATAAAAAGATTAATAACATTTTAGCACGCTAAGATAGGTAATATGGTACCAATAGGATAAAAATGTTTTTCTCAGTTATTTTTATAGTTTTCCTAATTCTAGCTTTATTAATTACATCTAAGGTTTATTTATTTTTAAAGAAATTCTATTCACAGCCCTTTCTAACTAATACCTATGCTGAGTTTATTCCATCTCAGCAAATTATTAATAACTTTATGATTATAAATAAAGACAGTAGTTACTCTGCAGTAATAGTTTTGCGAGGGTTTGCTTATTTTAAGGCAGAAGACTTAAGTAGAGCCAAAGATAATAATCTTAAAGTTAAGGAGAGAGCTTTAAACTTTAATGAATTGCCTGAGAGCATTCAAATTAAATTCTTATTTAAACGCTTTAATACAGGAATAGAACAACAATATTCTAATGCTAATTATATAGAAGTAACCGCTAGTTTTACCCAACAGTTACAAGAGAGTATTACTAAACTCTTAAACGGCTTAAAGATTTTCAAGCCTATTTTATTAAAAGACGATGAACTAATAGAATTCTTATTTTTAAACTGTAATTTAGTCGCAAAAACTCTTACCAATAATGAAAATATAGCATTACATGATTTATGCAGTTATTCAGCTATTTCTTTTAAAAAAGATAAGGGCATACTTAAGAATATAGATACTAAGAAATATTTTAAATGTTTTGCTTTTAATTTCGGGAGTATTATTGAAGAGAAGTATTTTACGGCTCTGATAACTGCAAAGATTGAGTTTGATTTTATTATTAATACTAAATTCTTTAATAGAATAGGAGCTAATTCACTAATTAATACCGATAAAAAGAATATTCAAAGCAGTAATGATGAAACTAAAAAGGGTGGAATTTTAGGAGGTATTTTTAATTCTTCTAATAAGAAAATCTCAGAAGTTGCTGATGCCCAAGAAATTATAGACAATGAGGAGGCAAATCTGGCGGTCTTTGATTGTTTTATAGTAGTGTTTGCTAATACGGAGGAAGATTTAGAGATAAGTGCTAATAAGCTTAAAGATATAATTGCCAAGTATGAAATCTTTATTACTGAAGAAACGTACTTATTAAACTTCTTCTTTTTACAAAGATTAATAGGCTTTAAACTACATCATAATCTTAAATATTTAGCTAAGTATGCAGAAATATTAGTCTATGCTAAAAAAGTTTTAAGCTGTACTTTAGCAGGGATGTTTGATTACATAGAGATGCCCGCAGGCTTAACCGAATGTGATTGGGGAAGTAATGCCATAACTCAGTTCAACACCCAATATAATAACACATATAACTTCTATTTACATGTAAGTGAGCAAAAAGCCGCAGTTGGGCACGGAGTAATTATAGCCCCCACGGGAGCAGGAAAAACTACTTTTGTACAATATTTAATTAAAGGTATTTTAGATAATTATGGTAATGAAGTAGATATCTATAGTTTTGATAGATTTAACGGCATGTCGGTTTTTACTAATTGGCAACAGGGAAATGAGATTAACTTTACTGAATTAAGTATTAATCCTTTACAAATAGATTTAG
>NZ_DBKDTU010000200.1:0-1379 GCF_055505085.1 Candidatus Hepatincolaceae symbiont of Strigamia maritima | reverse complement strand
TTTCCCTACACGACGCTCTTCCGATCTTAATGAAAGAGCATATCCTACTTTTAGAAAATGTATCCGTAAGAATTTCTAATTCCTATCTTATAAAAGATATTAATTTAGCAATAAAACAAGACTCTTTAATCACTATACTAGGGGCTAACGGAGCTGGGAAAAGCACTATCTGCAAAGTAATTATCGGTTCAATTTCTGCAACTAGAGGTAAAATTATTAAAAAAGCAAATTTAAAACTTTCTTATGTACCTCAATTTTTTAATCAAGATATCTTAATTCCTATTCAAGTTTTTGATTTTATTTATCTTAATATTAATAAATCTAACCTAATGAAGGAAGATAACAATATTCTAGATGAACTTAAAATTTATCCTTTATTAAAAAAAAGCTTAAGAGAATTATCAGGCGGAGAACGCCAAAGAGTACTTATAGCCAGAGCATTATTACGCAATATAGATTTACTTATTCTAGACGAAGCTTTAAGCTTTATAGATTTTGCATCACAAAATTTAATTTATGATGTAATTCATAGAACTAGATTAAGAAAGGAATTTGCGGTTATAATGATTTCACACGATTTGAATCTAGTGATTAAAAATAGTGATTTTGTGATGTGTTTAGAAAAAGGTGAAATATGTTGTGCCGGACCCATTAGTAAAATTAAAACTGAGAAAAATTTTAAAAAATTATTTGAGAATTGGGCATATTACGAACATCATGATGTGTAATATTAAATTAATATAACCCTAAAAGACTATTAATTTTTCTAAAATCCATGAGCTTTTATA
This sequence comes from Candidatus Hepatincolaceae symbiont of Strigamia maritima, assembly GCF_055505085.1. Lineage (NCBI taxonomy): Bacteria > Pseudomonadati > Pseudomonadota > Alphaproteobacteria > Rhodospirillales > Candidatus Hepatincolaceae > Candidatus Hepatincolaceae symbiont of Strigamia maritima. The sequence goes on along the minus strand of NZ_DBKDTU010000200.1, from coordinate 591 downwards.
GCTCTCTAAATTCCTAGCCTCTTCATCATTTCTACAATGTCTTCTTTTTCTTCAGGGTTAGACTTCTCAGTTCTCAGTTTTTTGTTCTAGTTTTTCATGATATAAACCTCCAGTTATTGCATCTACGAGTAAAAATAATAGCCCAAATCCTGTCAAAACGAATATTCCATCAATTATTAAAATTGTTATATTAATCTCTCCTCTGTTATCCATAGACTTAGAACCACCTGCCAGAGTGCCAATACAAGCGCTTAACATCATAGCCAAAACTATTACTATAGTAAATTTATATATTTTCATAATTGCCTGTTAAAAAATTTATACCATAATCTTATATCAATTTTTCGCACATTAATAAAGTAAATTATTAATAACCCATAATAATAAAGATTTATGAAAAATTATACTTTAAACTCAAAAAGTATAACTATACACAAATAAAAAACTATAACCTGATAGAAAAACCTAATAACAATAAAAATACTCTAACCCTAAAAAACTGGTAATATAGCAATTTCCTAAGATGTAATAACCAGCCAAGTTGCAAAACTATTAGATCGGAAGAGCGGTTCAGCAGGAATGCCGAGACCG
>NZ_DBKDTU010000199.1:0-6229 GCF_055505085.1 Candidatus Hepatincolaceae symbiont of Strigamia maritima | reverse complement strand
TTTCTTAACATCTCTTTATTATTAAAGAAAAAGGGAATATCACATAAGATTGGGGTTCTAGCTTGATTCTGCACTATTACTATTTGTTTACCTTTGGGCATGCTCATTACATCCGTTGCTTCTATTAAGTTTACTACTTTTTTCTGTTTACTTTTATTTTTACCACTTCCTACACATTCTATTATTTGAGTTTGTCCTGATAATCCTGCCAGTCTTTTTGCGGTTTCATCATTGTTTTGGGGAAGAATAATCTTAAAAGCCGTATTGGTCATCATGGTATTTACCCCGTTATCGCTATATTTCTCCCTAATCTGCCCTAAATCTTGGCATACAAATAAAAAACTTCCCTTATACCCTCTGGCAATTGCCGGTCCGTCTATTACTGCAGAGATTTTCGGAAAAAATGCAACTTCATCTAAGATAAATCTTACAATCTTAGATTTTTTTACAGTCTCTAAATTTTGGCTGGTAATATATTTATAAGCAGTTTCTACAAAAATACCACTCAGTACTCCGAATAATTCCTGTTCAGCCGCCGGGCTTATCAGATAGATTGTAACTACTTGATTATCTATTCCCCTGATATCCTTCATAGAAAAGGTGTTTGTTGAAGTTATATCTCTTACATTTTCATTATTAAAGACTGCTAAATCTGCGGAAATAGTTGCTAGAATACTACCCAAAGTATTTGGGGAAGTAGCTCCTAATTCTGAAAAGACATTATAACATCTGCTTTTTATAACTTCGGGTATTTCTAAGCATTGTGTTTCTATTGCTAATTTTTTAAACCCCGCCTGGGATGCATCCTCCCCGTTACTTTCTTCCTCTTCTTCTGCTTCATGATTAATCGGATTAACCCCGATGGTTGCTAAAATATCTTTTACTTCGGCAATTGAGGTATCTTTATTTTCTAATTCATTTTTATAAATAGCATATAATATTACGGAACTTAGGGTTTTTCTACCGGAATTACTCCAAAATTTATCACTACCACTCTGCTGAATTAAAATATTTACGATCATATCTATATATCTGCCTCTGCCTGCAGTGTCTTTTGTTAAATTAGCTAATGCCAAAGGGTTCCAAAAGCAAGTTTTCTCATTATGTAATTGTTGCTCCTGTCCCCATTCTATCCTAAATACTTTACCTAGTTTCTCCCTATATTTATGTGTAGTATCATACAATTCTCCTTTAGGGTCGTTAATTATTAAACAATCCCTATCACAAGACAGAATTGTAGGAATTACCGTGCCTGTAGTTTTACCGGCACCTGCCGGAGCAACACACAACAAACCTAAGGGCTCGTTAGTTTTTAGTAACCTGCCGTTAAAAATACCCAAAGAATATCCCTCTTCTTTTAAAGGAGAAGGGTTCATTTTCTTAAGGTCTGAAAATTTAGCAAATCTACTAAATTTTAGAGTTAAACTGTAGGGATTTTTTACTAAAATATAAATAAATACAGTAAGAAATATCAGTAATATAGCTACGCTTACCCAAGTAGTTAGAATATCGTATCTTCCGTAACTAATTAGTTTCCATAAATACTTTAAATATCTTAGTTCAACTATGCTGGTTTCTAAGAAGTATCTTAAATATAGCTCATAGGGTAGCATTGAGCAGATAGCTGCCACAATAAAACTAAATGCTATAAAGCTATAGAATTTATAATCTTGTGAAGTTGCTGGCAACATAGTTTTCTCCTTATTTATATGTTATTTTATTTGCAGATACTATTAATCACTAAATTTCTATCCCAATTTCTAAGTAACGAAGTCCACGTATTATTCAGAATGGAGTTATCAGGTCTTTTATAGACTGAGGAACACATTTTTTCATACTCTACCCAATTCATTTGATATTTAGTATAAGTATGACATTGTATACCTTGATTTCCAGTACAAATTCTCTCTGAACTTAAAACATGAAAAGTTGTGGTCGGAGGATACCCTTTCGGTTTGCCACTAGTAACGCTTTTGATATCACTTAGATTATGATTTAAAATATTACTATTAAGTGAGGTTTGCTGATAGTTATGTCTAATTTTATCGGTTTCATTGCCGGTTATAAAGATTTTAACATCGGGTTGTAGTTCATATTGTTGGCTGTCTTTAGGATATAAGATATACCTTTTTTGCCATTTTTTAGCATATCTTTCCGTATCAAAATACTCCCACTTGATAAATTCAACATTTTGAGTAATTTGACTAAGATAAGTAAACATACAACTACTTACTACATGTTTATTATTTTCTTCATCAATATAGTAATATTTACCGAAGTAACGCGAGATATTTTTGTCTAAATCATGCTTTACCTCACAATCCTTAAAGTCTACTTTTAATAGTATTTTGGTTTCAGTAGTATAAGGATTTAACACACAATCAGTTAGGTAAGTTTTCTGATAAGCTTCATCTTTATAATAAACTTTTCCTGTCTTTAAATAATGCTCCTTGGTTACAATTACCTCACAACTATCATAACTAAATTCATGTTTATAGGTTTTAACCGGAATACATCCACCTGCTGAGAATTGTTTTTCATCTTCCGTAAAATAAGCTTGTCTTCTTTTATAAGTAGCACGTCCTACAAAATCATCTAAACTATCACAGCTGTTATATTTAGCCGGTACGGATTTTACCTTCTCACAATTCTGCATTTGAATTTTCTTACCCTTATTATCAAAGTAGTACTCCTGTTTAAAGATATCTATTACCTCAGTCCTTGGGTTATAAATCTGATGACAGCCCTCATAGCTACTAATAATACTAGGAGTTACCATATTATTATTGTTAATTTTATTATCTATAGGTGATGTAGCAGGTGAGGCTATATTAGTACTGTTTGTAGTACTGTTTTTAGTGGTACTATTACTTTTATTCGGTAATTCTTTTTTAGCTTGAACTCTAGGTGCTACTTTTTTGGGAGTATCTTCATTAAATTTAGGTAGTTCACCGTTTACCACTAATTGCGTACCTGAGGTAATGATAGTTTTATCTATTTCTTTTTTGGTAAAAAGACTATCAACTGCGGTTCTGCCTTTTGAATCTAAGACTGCTACCCAGTTTATCTCTAAAATAAACTTGCCGTTTTCTATTTTAGTTAATTTGATTAAGCCTTCTAACATCTTCTTCTCACTACTATCCATTCTTGCTAAAATTCTTATATCTTTAGTAGCATTAATGAATTTAGCAGTAATTACCACAAAGTCTGCTTGTAAAAAATTTATACTAAAGAATAAAGCTGTAATGGTACTTAGTATTTGTTTCATGGTATAATTCCTTATTTTAATTTTTCTTATTATCTGCTTCTTCTATTGCCACTTCCTCTATTTCAGGTTTTAAATTAATATCTATTTCGGGTTTAAAGATTATTCTAGCTCCGCTGGCAATAGTTACTACTGGAGATAAATCTATGGTTTTTTCTAAAATTTGAGTTGATAAATCTAACATAGATAATGCGGTATACTGAGCTAAACTACCCACATTAGAATTAGGAACTTTATCTGCCCCCATAATACCTAGTCCGCTTAATACAGCCATAGTAAAGGTTGTACCGTATCTCTCCCACACCCTATTATCTACTTTGCCCACTATCCCGTTCCTACCCATTTGGTCTTTTAGGGCTCCGGCACTTAAAATAATAGATTTACCATTGGGAAAATAAATTCTTTTACAACCTGCTTTTAAAGCGGTTTCTCCGTAAGCAGATAGAGGTTGAAAGTCACAAATAATTTTACTTCCCTTAGGTAGTAATACCTCCTTAATATCACTCTCTAAGGAATAAACATCTCGCTCTACCACTGCTACAAACTCCCCGCCTCTTCTACTATTAATATTAGTCTCAGTAAGGAGCCGAATATACATATCCGTAGTAATGATGTGTTCTCTAGAAACAACAGAAGACGTGATATCTTCCGGCACTCCCAGTTCAGTATAATTATTTAAGTAATATTCATTATTCTTTTTAAGACTAACTCTATCTATAACTTGATTATTCACAACTTTTATCGGGGAAATTCTATTGCGTTTTGCTTCTTCTAATGCTAATTTCTCTGCTTGCTCTTTTTGTTGTTTTGCTAAAAGTTCCTGCTTTCTTCTCTCTGCAGTTTCTTTTTGTAGTGCTTTCTGTAATTGTGCCTTTGATTTATTTTGTTGTAGGAGTTTTCTTTTTAATTCAGCCTCTTGTTGCTTCTTCAGTTTTTCTTCTGCTTCTTTTTTTAATTTACTTTCTAAATCTTTCTGATAATTGATGATTTTTAAGGTATTCTCCTTATCCTTTGCCATAAATTTAGCAGTATCACTTTCTATATTGCCACTCTTTATATTGTTGGAATTGGCAGATAAACTTAAAGAGTAAAACAACAATACGATAACTAATGAGCAGTAGTTACTTAGCCTCATATCTAACCCCTCTATATTCTATACAAATATAAGCAGAACCGGCTTTAATGATGATTTTCTTAGACAGGGTATGTACTACTATAATATTATCTTTAATTGTATAATTTAATGGCGTATCAATTCTATCCTTAACCTCCATAACATGAGGAATATCTTTGTTAATTCCCGAAGTACTATTATAATCAAGGTAGGTATAAGTACCGTCTGTCCAAACTCTCTGCGGGGCAATTTCTTCATACCTACAAAATCTTAAGAAACCGCAGAATATCTCGGAATACATTGAGAAAACATAATCAAAATTAGGATTTTCTTTCGGTTTTTGCTTTTTTACTAATTTATCTAATTCCTGAGGTTTGAGTATTTTACCAATTTTACCCCCTATATTCAGGTGTAAATCAGGCTCTTTTCCACTATCATAATCTATGGTTTTAAGTACAAATACAAAATTACCCTCATTCGTTGCAACATTTAGATTAGTAGCCTCATTTGCCTGTTTAGCTGCTACTATAAGAGTATAGGGATTTATTTGGTTAGCTTCTGCTACTAAATCATCTCCTAATACATAATAGTTAATTAAAGAATTAAACTGCAAAGTGGTTACCATACCTCTTTTAATAGTAATCTCCTGAGAAGCTTTGGCCGTATTTTTAATAAAGGCTTCTTTCTCAACAATCTTACTACCTCCGCAACCTATTAAACAGCTTAGAGTTAAGCTAACTAACGCTATTAATAAGAAGGCTAGTTTTATTTGTTGTTGCATTACTTGTTGTTGCATATTTTACCAATGTTCTACTATTTAAAATTTAAACTTACTATTAGGGTTATCTGTTACAGTATCCTGTTCTTGTACATTAACTATATTCTCACTTATATTTTTATTGGTGGTATCTTTGTTGATATTTAAGTGAGCATTATTAGGGTTAAGTGCATTTTTCTGCTTAGTTTTTTTATTCCCCCTATATTCTCCTCTATATTCCTTAACTCCTAAGGAATAATCACTTATCACATAACCGAAGGGATTGTTTAAGTAATCACTACCCTTATATCTTGTGTCATCTTTAGTAAAGGTAAGGGTTGCAATAATAATTTCCGTTAGAATAACTTCTCCCGTAGTTCTTAAACTCTGTAAAGCTTCAAACTCTACTTGGATTTGATTATCACTTAAAATATTAGAACTAATAATACGAATATTACGTACATAGTTGTTTTCTACCGCTAATTTAAAAGGAGAACCCTTAGGATTTTTTGTCCATAGATATTCATCATTAAAAGCCTGTTTTATATCTTCACTACTTAAGAATACTACCTCTTGGTAGCGTTTTTCTTCGGTTACCATATCTATGGTTTCTCTTTTTTTCACATAATCTCGTGCTATCCACTCTTTAACCCTTCTATCGCCCTTAGTTGTGGTTTTATATGGTTCTACATACACAATCTGTTCTTCTTTAGGTAAAAAATGTACAAAATACGGTGTTTTCTCTTTTAGCGGTAACAAACTTATCAGTAATAGCATCAGCATTACACAAACAATTAACATCATTAAAAAAGCAAAAATTATAACTTGAGTAACCTTAGTGTTTCTTCTATGCTCATCATTAGTATCAACATAGACTTTTTTATCTAATAGATTAAAGACTTGTGATAAGTTTCCCTGTTCCTTAGATTGTACTTTCTTAAACCATAACTTACTTTTTAGAGCTTTTAAGGGATTTTTCATAATTATCTATAACCAAATACCGTCTCTGTAAATCTCAATACAAGCACATCTGCTTTGTTTCATATCATCACGTCCTCTGCCGATTTCTGCCGGATTATCTTCATAACGTGAA
>NZ_DBKDTU010000198.1:0-6232 GCF_055505085.1 Candidatus Hepatincolaceae symbiont of Strigamia maritima | reverse complement strand
ACGGCATACGATATCGGTCTCGGCATTCCTGCTGAACCGCTCTTCCGATCTACTGTTGTTTTTTAAGAAAAGTTTCTTCAGGATTATTATTTTCATCTACTAAAATATCAGCAAAAGTAGTATTACTATCCTCACTCCCACCTATTTTTTCCTGCAAAGATAAATCTCTTTTAGAAAGCATATTATTTACTTCAATTACATCCCTAGGAGTTACTTTTAATTCTTGAGAAATTACCTTAAGATTATTATCAGAAAAGTTATTATTAATAACACTTAATTTTTCTTTCATCTTGTTTAAAGAAAAGAATAACCGCTTTCTAGCTAGTAAAGTTCCGGTTTTTACTAAAGACCAAGAATTTAAAATGAAATCGGTAATATAAGCCTTAATCCACCAAATTGCATAAGTAGTAAGTCTAAATCCTTTATGGTAATCAAATTTAGCTACAGCTTTCATTAAACCAATATTTCCTTCAGAAATTAAATCTACCATAGGAAGTCCATAGGATTTATAACCGTAAGCTATCTTTACTACTAAAGGTAAGTGGCTAATTACTAAACTTTGTACAGCTTTTCTATTTTGATGTTCTTGTGCTTCTACAGCTAACCGGTATTCTTCATCCTGAGTTAACATTTTTATTTTAGAAATATATGATAAATAATTTGATAAATCCCTATCTTCAGATAGGCTTACAGCGTAGCTTGACATAATTAATACTCCTATTTAATGTTCTATTATGCAACATATTATTAGATTGCTAAGGCTCTCCATAAGACAAACCTTATCTTGCATAATCACATATTTTTAATATTTTGTCAAGATATTTTTCAGAATAAAAGTTAACCTCTTTAAAAATAACTATTTACTTTTTAAATCAAACAATTTTCCTGCTCTATACTGCATATAAGTAGATTTAAAAAATACATAGGGATCTAAAGCTAAAGCTTCGGCTTGTTTAATATCATCTCTTAGTACAAAATAAGTACTCATTAGTCGCCCTGTGGTTAGTATCCCTGAGGTTGGGGTAATAATTTTATAAAATCCTCCTAATGGATTAATAAAAACATCTATAGCCGTAGTTATCGTAAACCCAGTTATATCTCTTACATTAGTAGGACCAAGTAGCGGTAAATATAAATATACTCCAGTTCCTACTCCATAATATCCCAAAGTTAAACCTAAATCGTTTTTCTTAGATCTTAAACCCATGACAGTAGCGATATCAAAAAAACCTAATAATCCAGTACTGCTATTTATTAAAAATCTAGTAATTCCTATAAAACTATCTTCAATTTTAAGCTGTATTAAATTGTTAACTATATAATAGGGTTCTTGAGTATTTTCAAAGAAATCCTGCAGGGATAAAGATATAACCTTTAAGGGCTTAAGTGGTAAAATATATGCAATACTTTTATCTACTGCATCATTTACCAATAACATATTACGATTAAATTTTTCTAATGGATCATAAATTTCTAAATAACTATTATCCTGATACGAATCCTCTACGCCACCAAATTCATCAGAAGCACAAAAAACTATACCCTCAAAAATAAAGATACAAACTAAAAAGATTATTACTCTTATTTCCAATACTTCCCTATGTTTTTTGTTTCATATGTTATAAACGTCAAGTATAATAAATAATTATACAGAATAAAAGACCAATATTAAAATTAGGAGAATTTCTTTAATGAAAAAGTATTTATCTTTGCTATTTATCTTATTGAGCAGTAATTTACATGCCATTGAAGTATCAGTAAGCATTAAACCCCTACATTCTATAGTTTCTATGGTGGCAAAAGATATCTTTACTCCAATTTTAATAATAACTACCCCAACCTCTCCTCACAATTTTGAACTTAAATTTAAACAAATTACTGCTATAAAAAAATCTAACATAGTTTTTATAGCTGATACTATCTTAGAAACTCCTATTGCTAAAATTGTTAAGCAAACTAAAAAAATTCAACTTATTGAATTTTCTAAATTAGGGAATATACCTTTATATAAATTTTCTAGTTTATCTTTTCAAAAGCTTACATCTTCAGAAAATCATAAACATCATAAACATCATAACCGCCATTATTCTGAACATGATATAGATTATCATGTATGGTTAGATCCAATTTACATGAAAAAAGCCATATTTGAAGTTGCTAAAGTTTTAGCTATGAATGACCCTACAAATCAAACAAAATACTATAGTAACGCAAAATTTTATGCAGCAAAACTAGCAGATTTACATACAGAATATGTTAAAAGTTTAAAGCCTTTTACTAAAAAAAATTTTATGGTTTATCATAATGGTTGGCAATATTTAGAAAAAAGATATAATCTATCTAACAAAGGTGCCATATTAACTAATCATGCAGATCATGATAGTCCTTTTAATTTAAATACAAAAACCCTTATTACCCTTCAGAATTATACAAAAAATGAAAATATTAAATGTATTTTTAAAGAAGTACAATTTAAAGATAAAGCTCTTGATGCTTATATAGAAAAAAATAATATTAAAACTGGTATCTTAGATCCAATTGGGGATAACATTCCGATTGGTATTAATTTATACATAACTCTAATGAAAAATAATTTACAAAGTTTAATATTTTGCTTATCATAGTTATAACTGATATTTAATTAGAAAGATTACACTGGTTATATAATGTTAAATTTTATCAGGGCTTTTTTGGCTTTTTTATGGGTTAGTCCATTTTTATATTTACTATTAGAACTCTCTACAAAAAATTTTATTAAATTAAATAAAACAAGTTTGATATTAATGTTTATTATTTCTTTAATTAGTGCTTTAATTTTATTAATAATGTGGTTAGTAGAATTTAGACGATTAAAAAATATTAACAATTCTTTTAATGCTCTAAGAGAAGGAGATCTAAATAAATTAGATAAAGTTCTTAGCATTTTTGCTATTGATTCTTGTTACGAAGACCAAATTACTTTATTAAAATATGCTGTGGATTCTCAAATGAATTTAGAAATTGTAGCTTATTTATTATCAAAGGGTGGACAAATAGAATATACTAACCATCAAAAATATAACTATAGTTTTACTCTCTTTTATATGATTTCCTATTATAATCATATTGATAATAGGATAGTAAATTATCTATTAAAAAAAGGTGTTAATCCTAGTTTTATTGATAATTCTAAAGGATTTGACGGTTTATCTTTATTACATGTGGCTATTCTAAGAGACAATAAAGATTTAGTAGCTAATTTGCTTAATAATTCTGCTAATATGCATTATTTTGTACCTGATTTAGCAATGAATGCTATTATGTTAGCTAGTAAACATTCACAAAACCATCTGATTTTACAATTACTCATTAATGCCGGTGCTGATATTAATGAACCGAATAAAGATGGCTATACTCCAATATTATTTGCAGCTGAATATAATCCTAATCCTTTAATAGTACAAATTTTAATACAAGAAGGTGCAAGACTGGCTGTATATAAGATAAAAAGCTCTTTATTTAAGTTTAACGAAGTAACTCCTTTAAGATTAGCTGTGGTCAAAAATAATTTAAACGTAATAAAATCTCTAATAGAATTAGGAGATAATATTGAATTTAGAGATTCTTACGGTCTGGGGATCTTATTTTTAGCTGCTGCTCATAATAACGATGTAGAAGTTATACGACTTTTATTATCTAGAGGATTAAATTTAGAAGAAGAAGATTTAGAAGGAACTACACCTCTTATGGGGGCATCATATTTAAATAGTAATCCTAATCTGATAAGATACCTAATTAGGAAAAGTAATCAAACTTTAAAGAATAAGCATAATAAAGAAGGATATACTTTTATAAATTATTTAAAATTAAATCAGAATCTATCAATTGAAGAAAAACAATATATTTTAGATAACATATAATGATGAAAATTTCTATTTTAACACCTTTTTATAATGAAGCATCAGCTATTAAACAATATTTTGATACTATAATACCTATTTTAGAAAAACTTACTACTAACTATGAAATTGTATGTGTAGATGACGGCTCATTAGATAAAACTTTTACTTTATTACAAAAATATCATCAGACAAATCCTAATATTAAGGTTATTAAATTAGCTAAGCGTTTTGGCAAAGAAATTGCTTTATCAGTAGCCTTCGACTATTGTCACGCAGACTGTGCTATTACTCTGGATTCTGATTTACAAGATCCACCTCAATTAATTCCTAAAATGGTAGAAAAATGGCAAGAAGGTTATAAAGTAGTACTTATGAAGCAAACACAAAGAAGTGATAGTAAATTTAGAAATATCATAAGCCGTATTTCTTATACAATAATTGATAAAATTTCTAATAAACAAATACCAAAACATATAGGGGAATTTAGGTTGTTAGATAAAAAAATAATAGAAATCATTAAATCTATCAAAGAAAAAAATCGAATTATGAAAGGTATTCTATCTTTTGCAGAGTTTAAAGCTTATACAATTTCATATAATAGAGTTAAAAGACGTATCGGATATAGTAAATTTAATGCTACTAAACTCTTAAACTATGCCATAGATACAGTATTTTTATACTCTCCTTCACCGGTTAAATTTTTTAGAATACTTTTTGCTATAACTATATTAGGGAGTATTATTAGTCTATTTTATGGTCCGTGGTTAATTAGTCTTACTTTATTTTTCGGTAGTATTAATGTTTTAGGTTTTTATATTTTAGGAGAATATTTAATTAGAATTTTAAAAGAAGCCCAAAATAAGCCTCTTTACATAATTGAGCAAACTTTATTATCCTCTAATCATTAAAATGATAGTTGCATTAATTAACTATTATCTTAAATTACCTGACAAACTAAAGTTTTTATTGGTAGGAGGATATAATGTGGTTTTTTTCTATTTATTATTTAGTATTTTATATTATCTCTTTAATACTAGTATTAGTTACCAAGTTATGTTATTTATAACCTCAGTACTAGGTTCTATACATTCTTACCTTACTATAAGATATTTAGTTTTCCATAGCAAAAGTAATTTTATTAAGGAATTTTATAAAAGTTCTATTATCTATATAATATCCTACTGTCTGAATGTATTATTACTATATATCTTAGTAGAAAGAATACAAATTTTAGTATTAGTAGCTCAGTTTATTGCTAGTATAATCTTATCAATAATTAATTTTATTTTACATAAATACTTTTCATTCAATAAAAATATCTAAGATTAAAGTTAGTTGTTTAAAACTAACTTTATAGCTATTATTTTTTATGGAATTTTTACAGCTACAAGTTTAATCTTAAGTTTATTAATTTCATCTATATAACTACTATCTAAGTTAGAATCAGTTACTATCATATCTACTCTATTTATAGGGGCAATAGAACAAAAACTTCTTTTATTAAATTTAGTAGAATCTGCTATTAAGATTACTTCTTTAGCTTTTTCCATCATTAATTGATTTAATTTAGCTTGATTCTCTGTGGTAGTAGTAATACCTGCCGTAAAATCTATCCCATCACTAGCAAAAAACATTTTAGTAAAATTATAATTATGTAACCCCATTTGAGCATAACTATCACTAAAATTCAAAGATTTATGACGTAAAATTCCACCTAATAGAATAAGATTTATATCACTAGATCTTGCTAATTCATAAGCAATATTTAAGCCATTAGTTAATACTGTAAGATTTTTCTTAACACTTAAAAAATGAATCATCTTAGAAGTGGTTGAACCAGCATCTAAAATAATATTTTCACCATCTTTTACTAAAGAAGCTGCATATTCAGCTATTTTTACTTTTTCTTCAATATTAGTTTTATATTTTTGATATAAAGAGTCTTCTTCTACAAAAGTTTTATTAAACATAGCACCGCCGTAATCTCTAATGATAGTACCTTGTTTTTCTAAAGTTTCTAAGTCTCTTCTAATAGTTACTAAGCTAACACTAAATGCTTTAGCTAAATCTTCTACTTCTATTCTTTTTTCTAATTGTATTCTGTTAGTCATGGCTTGTAACCTAACTAATTTTCTTTTTTGCATCATAATCACCTTACATAAATATTTATTACTAAGTATTTTAGTATACTATAACTATAGTAAGGCAAACAACAATAAAAAACATTTTTAACATAAAATTTCTGTTAATTTTAGATTATTAACAACAAAAATTACAACTAATCACCTAAATATTATACAAATAGTAGATAGTATAGCTCAAAGATCGGAAGAGCGGTTCAGCAGGAATGC
>NZ_DBKDTU010000197.1:0-6266 GCF_055505085.1 Candidatus Hepatincolaceae symbiont of Strigamia maritima | reverse complement strand
AATAATTATAGATTGGTTAATACAGATTACTAGAAGTATCTAATTTTAGGGTGAGTTCACCCTATTTTCTTAAAGTTCTTGAGGTTTTTTTAATGTTTTATATTGCTAATTCGTCCGGGAAACTTAAATTAGCTATTATTTTTGCTAATGCGTACCTAAAATAAGTAAGAGAAGATTTAAGGTTAAATTGCCCGTGAAGAGCTTTAATTAGGTTAAATTTAGGGTATAAAAAGTTATTTTTTATCTTGTTTTTTAAAAAATAATAGAGATATTTATAGTTTTTTACTCATTCGGACGAATCGCCCGATTCGTCCTGAGAAGGTAAGCTTGTTTTAATATAAATCATCTTCTGATTTACAGTTTTTAAAATGGTAAATTTCATTTTTATCGGGTCTAAGATCCTTAAATTTAAATATTTTTGTTTTATCATTGTAAAATGTAATTCCATTATTAAAGACTTTTTTGTAAATATTCTTTTTTTTAGTGGCTTCCATCGTCAAAAATTCTAGCTCTTTTGCCGATTGGTTTTTTTCCATTATATTGACTTCATAATAATTGCCAAAATCATTATACACAATCAGAACTTTTCCAATTTCTTTTTTTAAATTTTTCTCATCATAAACATCACACATCGTAACTGTTGCTACTGCCGGAGCTAAACTAGTAGCCAAAAAAAACAGGGATATTGTTATACAAGTAGCCAAAAAAAACAGGGATATTGTTATACAAAGATATTTTTTCATTGTTTCTACCACTTTATTTTTTAATAATAATATTACTAATTAATAACATAAAAAAATATCTCTTAGGAAGACTTTTTTAGGGTATTTTTTACCTTAATTTTTGGTTTAATAATTAAAGTTCCTCTTTTTAAAGACTCGGTATCTATGCTGATCTCATTAATATTTAAGTTTAATTCAGTGCATAATTTAAATAACAAATTATAAAAATCTTGGTAATTCATATCAGAATTTAGTAGCTCATATTTCCGGGAATTTATAAGGTTTTGCAGTGCTAATATATTCACATTTTTACTCTCAAAAAAAGTAAAATCATTTTCAGTACTAATTACTAAATCGTTATTGCTATCTATTAGTAAATCACTTATTTCATTGCTTGCCATACTTTAATTCTCCTTGCTTTTTTGTACAAAATTGTGTATACTTCCGGTATTAATAACTATTTTGGGTGAAGTTATGACCATTGTTTCTATTAATTTATTTGAAGCTCTTAAAAAAGCCGGTGTTCCTGATAAACTAGCTAAAGATGCTAGCTCTGAAGTGGCTGAGTCTGCTAAAAAAGTCCTGGAACAAAAAAGTGATATTGCGGAAATTAAAGCAGAGATTAAAACCTTAAATGTTAAAATCAATTTGTTAATGGGTTTAGCAACCGCTGTGTTACTAGCTTTATTACTTAAATAATTCATACTTTTAATCCCTATCATAAATTGTTTTGGTGGTGCATCTTAGAATAGGGTTAACCTCACCTATTTTTGTACACTCTTCAATTCTTCTGGACTTAAATTTATCGTTACTTTTCTCAACATCATGTTGTTTTTTAACTTCTCTTTCTATTTTTTTATCTAGCTCTTTGGTGTTATTTTTAGCATTTAGATTTAAACTACATAGAATTAGAATTATTATTAAAATTAAGTTTTTCATGGTTTTACTCCTTATGGTAATTTATGGTAATTTTTGTTTTAAGGTTGATATTTTAGTATTTATTAGGGTTGCTTTTTGGGTTAATTCCGGGCTTGGTGTTACCGGTCCGTTAGGAGCTATTCCAATTTGCAAATTCTTACTAAATACTTCCATAAAACTACTTAAATCATCAAGTAAAGCTTGTAATTCCTTAAAACAATCCTGATTTTCAAAATATACTAAAGTACTACCGTTTACTGCTAATAAATAGCCCTCACCCTTATCATTGCTTGGTTTTATAGGTGTAGCGGGACAAATTGATTTCTATTTTCATATTTTCCCATATTATTGCGGGTTTTTTTAAACGAACTGTAGTAGTAAAATATAGCTATTCTATCCCATTATATCTTGTCTCATTACAATTACAGCTATAATAGTAGAATTTTATTATTTTTGGTTAGTTGGTTTATTTTACTGAGTAAAAGTATTTAAATTAAGATACGGAGGACCATAAAGTTTACCGGTTTTAGCCAATAGAATCATATCACAAATTTCTCTAACTGCCCCTGCCCCACCGCTATTCTTTGTTTTATAGCAATAAAAACCATTCAGTGCTTCACTAGCATTATTAACTGCAATAGGAAACCCAACTTCTTTAAACCCTAAAAGGTCGTTCACGTCATCACCCATAAATGCCACATGTTTAGGATTAATACTTAATTTTTTGCATAATGAGAGAATATCTTCACCTTTTTTATTAGAACCTAGAATCACATGCTCTATTCCTAGAACCTCAGCTCTATTACTAATTAATACTGAGGTACTCGTAGTAACTAAAGCTACTACAACCCCTAATTTCATTAGCATTTGAATGCCTGTACCATCATGAGCATAAAATTGTTTTGTAATTACCTCATTTTCAGCTACATACATACCACCTGAAGTTAGAGTGCCATCTACATCTAAACATAACATAGTTAAATCTTTAAATCTTATTAAGAGTTCTGCTTTACTATAGATTTTCGGAGTAGTATAATTTTGATTATTAGTCTTTTGAATGTTGTTCAAGGTAGCTCCTGCAATATAGTAGTTATTTGATAAATTTTTTAGCTATGATAAAAACTAAATTCACTTTAATTATATAAATTCATTAGATAATGCTAAAAAAGTAGCTTTAAAAAGGAATCTCATCATCTAAATCTGCACCGATTGTAGGACTGTTTACAGATTTGTTATCATTCTTTGAAGCAGAAAATGATTGAGATTGAATATCTCCTTCTTTCAGATTGGAATAAGAATTATCTGAACCTTTATTATCTAAAATAACAATTTCCCCTCTAAACCTTGATAAAATTACCTCAGTAATATTTTTCTCAATACCATCAGTTCCCGTATATTTTCTGCTTTGTAAAGCTCCCTCAACATATAATTTAGTACCTTTTTTTATATATTTTTCTATAATTGTAGCTAAATTTTCATTAAAAACTACAATGCGATGCCATTCAGTTCTATCTTTATATTCTCCGCTATTTTTGTCTTTCCAACGTTCACTAGTGGCAATAGAAAAAGAAGCTATTTTATTACCATCTTGAGCATGCCTAATTTCTGGGTCTTTCCCAAGATTACCAACTAAAATTACCTTATTAACGCTTCCTGCCATAATATATATCTTCTCTATTAATTATTGATTGCTATCTACCTAGTTAATATACTATAATATAAATTGCTTTTCAATAAAAAGCTTATTAAATCAAAAATAATTATAGATACTAATGCACAAATTTATTTCAATTCAAGGGGCTCGTGAACATAATTTAAAAAATGTTAATATTGATATTCCTAAAAATACTATTGTGGTAATTACGGGTGTCTCCGGTAGTGGCAAATCTTCTTTAGCCTTTGATACCATTTACGCAGAAGGTCAGAGGCGTTATATGGAATCTTTATCCGCCTATGCTCGTCAATTCTTAGATAGCTTTAAAAAACCCGATATTGATTCTATAGAGGGGTTATCACCGGCAATTGCAATTGAGCAAAAAACTACTTCTAAAAACCCGCGTTCAACTGTTGGTACTATTACAGAAATTTATGATTATTTTAGGTTATTATATGCACGAGTTGGCATACCTTATTCTCCAGCAACCGGTTTACCCATAGATAAGCAAACTATATCACAAATGGTAGATAAAATTATGGAATTAGAGCAAGCTAGCAAGCTATATTTATTAGCTCCTATTGCCAGAGGGAAAAAAGGAGAATTCAAAAAAGAGATTGAAGAATTAAGAAAAAAAGGCTTTCAACGCTTGAAAATTGACGGTAAAATTTTTGAAATAGAAGATATTTCTCCACTGGATAAAAATATCAAACATAATATTGCTGTACTAGTTGATAGAATTGTCCTAAAAGCCGGATTAGAACAAAAATTAGCAGATAGTTTAGCAACTGCCTTAACTCTTTCTGAGGGAATAGTCATTTTAGAAAATCTAAATACTAACACTGAAACAATTTTTTCTGAAAAATTTTCCTGCCCAGTATCAGGTTTTTCCATAGAAGAAATAGAACCACGTTTGTTTTCTTTTAATACTCCTTTTGGTGCTTGTAACACCTGCAACGGGCTTGGATATGAAACAGTAATTGATATTAATTTAGTAATTCCTGATAAAACTAAATCTCTGTTAGAATGTGTACATGCTTGGAGCGGAGCTACAGGATTTTATTATCGCTCACTAATTGAATCTTTTGCTAAACACTATGTAGTTAATGCTTCTACCCCATTTGAGAAGGTTCCCAAAGAAATCATAGATAAATTTTTATACGGTAGCGGAACTGAAAAAATTGCTATTTCCATCACTACTAATGAGTATATTCATAAATCTCTTAAACCTTTTGAAGGAATTATTCCTAATTTAAAAAGAAGAATCAGAGAAACAGTATCTCTAACTCAACAGGAAAGCCTAGCACAGTATCAATCTGCTGAAATCTGTAGTACCTGTAACGGTAAAAGGCTAAATTTAAAGGCTTTACAAGTCAAAATAAACAACCTTAATATTTATGATGTTACTACCTTTTCAATCGGAGATTGTTTTGCTTGGGTTAATTCCTTAGATAATCAGTTAACTTCCCAACAAAAAACTATTGCAGAGAGAATTTTAAAAGAAATTAAAGAGCGTTTATTTTTCTTAAATAATGTAGGGATTGAATACTTAACACTTAATAGATCTTCAGGTACTCTATCAGGAGGAGAAGCCCAAAGAATACGGTTAGCCTCACAAATAGGTACAGGTCTTACTGGGGTACTTTATATATTAGATGAACCCTCAATCGGATTGCATCAAAGGGATAATGATAAACTTCTAGAAACTTTAAAAAGACTAAAAGATTTAGGTAATACCATAATTGTAGTAGAGCATGATAAAGATGCTATCATGATGGCTGATTTCTTAGTAGATATGGGACCAAGTGCCGGAGTTCACGGAGGAGAAGTAGTTGCCTACGGAACTCCTAATGAGGTAGCTAATAATCCTCATAGTTTAACCGGTCTTTATTTAAGCGGTAAAATTTCCATAGAGATTCCTAAAAAACGCCGTGAAGGGAATGGTAAAAAAATTACTATTAGGGGGGCAAGTGGTAATAATTTAAAGAATCTTAGTGTTGATTTTCCTTTGGGAACTTTTATTGCTGTAACAGGGGTATCAGGTAGTGGTAAATCTACTCTAATTAACGAAACTTTATACAAAGCAACAACAAAATTACTAAATAAAACCTCTACTGCCCAACCAGCGAAGTATAAAGAAATCTTAGGAATTGAGTTTATTGACAAAGTAATAGATATAGACCAATCCCCCATTGGCAGACAACCTAGTTCCAACTCGGCTACTTATACTAAACTTTTTGATTTAATTAGAACTATTTTTACAGAATTACCCGAAGCAAAAAGCCGCGGTTATTCTGCAGGAAGATTTTCTTTTAATGTTAAAGGTGGTAGATGTGAGGCTTGTAAAGGAGATGGGTTAATAAAAATTGAGATGAATTTCTTACCGGATGTACACGTGATTTGTGAGGTTTGTAATGGTAAAAGATACAATCGAGAAACCTTAGAGATTAAATGGAAAGATAAATCTATTGCTGATATTTTAGATATGACAGTAAGTGATGCATATGAATTCTTTAGCAATATTAAATCAATTCATGATAAAATAAAGGCTTTACATGAAGTAGGACTAGGTTATATTACTTTAGGTCAACCAGCTACTACCCTATCTGGCGGAGAAGCTCAAAGAGTAAAATTAGCAAAAGAATTATCAAAACGCTCTACTGGGAAAACTCTTTATATTTTAGATGAACCTACCACCGGACTGCACTTTGATGATATTAAAAAATTACTAAATATCTTACATACCTTAGTAGATAAAGGTAATACCATAGTAGTGATTGAACATAATTTAGATGTAATAAAAACTGCAGATTACATTATAGATATTGGTCTTGAAGGAGGAAATCTAGGAGGAGAACTCCTTGCTAAAGGAACTCCGGAACAGATTATTAAACATCCTACTAGTTATACTGCAAAATACCTAAAAAAATATTTAGTATAATTTTTAAAAAAATTATTTATATTAAGAATAT
>NZ_DBKDTU010000196.1:0-6444 GCF_055505085.1 Candidatus Hepatincolaceae symbiont of Strigamia maritima | reverse complement strand
ATATAAATTATAAATACCAATAATCTATAATCGATCAGCGTATATTAAAAAGGAATTTTATGGATAGTGCAAAAAATAATTATGACTCTTCGTCAATTAAAGTTTTAAAAGGCTTAGAAGCAGTTAGAAGGAGACCGGGAATGTATATCGGTGATACTGATGATGGCTCTGGGTTGCATCATATGGTACAGGAAGTAGTAGATAATTCGATTGATGAGGCCTTGGCAGGGCATTGTGATACAATAACTATAACTCTTAATCGTGACGGTACCTGTACGGTAGTTGATAATGGCAGGGGAATTCCTGTAGATATTCATGAAGGAGAAGGGATTTCCGCAGCAGAAGTAATTATGACACAATTACATGCCGGTGGCAAATTTGACCAAGATTCTTATAAAATTTCAGGAGGATTACATGGGGTAGGGGTATCAGTGGTTAATGCACTTTCAGATTTTTTAGATTTACATATTTGGAAAAATGGCAAAGAATACTTTATAAAATTTCAGACAGGGGTTAGTGTAGCTCCTCTAAAAATAATTGGAGATGCTCCAATAGTAAACGGGAAACCTATAGGCGGAACTAAAATAACTTTTTTACCTTCCCTAGGAACTTTTAGCCAAATTAATTTTGACTTTAAAACTATTGAGAGAAGGATTAGGGAATTAGCTTTTTTAAATTCAGGGATTAAAATAGAACTCATAGATAAAAGACCTAGTGAAGAACTGGTTGAGGTTATGTATTATGAGGGAGGTTTAGTTGAATTTGTAAAATATTTAGACAAATCAAAAACTTCATTGGTAAAAGATATAGTTAGTTTTAAGGTAGAAAAAGAACATATAATCGTAGAAGCAGCTTTGCATTGGAATGAGAGTTATCATGAAAATACACTATGTTTTACCAACAATATTCCTCAAAAAGATGGTGGAACCCATTTAGCAGGCTTTCGTTCGTCTTTAACCAGAACTGTTCAAAATTACTTACAGGCTCAAAATTTACAAAAAAAAGCTAAAATAGAAATTAGCGGTGAAGATGCTAGAGAGGGCTTAACTTGTGTGCTATCGGTAAAGGTACCTGATCCTAAATTTTCTTCTCAAACTAAAGATAAATTAGTGTCATCTGAAGTAAGACCTGTGGTAGAAAGTGCAGTTTCTGAGAAAATAGCTACTTTCTTTGAAAAAAATCCTAAAGAAGCTAAAATTATTATTAATAAAATTATAGAGTCCGCCTCTGCCCGTGATGCAGCTCGTAAAGCAAGAGAATTAACTAGAAAGAAGACATCTTTAGATCCTGCAAACTTACCTGGTAAATTAGCTAGTTGTTCTGAAAAAGATCCCAGTTTATGTGAATTATTAATAGTAGAGGGGGACTCAGCGGGTGGTTCTGCTAAACAAGGACGTAATCGTAAAGTTCAAGCGGTATTACCTTTAAGGGGAAAGATTCTTAATGTAGAGAGATCAAGATTTGATAAAATTTTATCTTCTGCGGAAATTGGCACTCTAATTACGGCACTGGGTACCGGAATTGGTAAAGATGAATTTGATATTGAAAAATGCCGTTATCATAAAATTATTATTATGACCGATGCGGATGTTGATGGGAGTCATATTAGAACCTTATTATTAACTTTTTTATATCGTCAGATGCCGGTTTTAATTGAGAAAGGTTATATTTATATAGCACAACCGCCCTTATATAAAACTAAAAGAGGTAATTCTGAAGTCTATCATAAAGATCAGGTTGCTTTAGACAATTTCTTATTTGATGTCTCATTAGATGAAGGAGCAGTTTTAACCACTGCACAAGGTAATCAAATTATGGGGCAGGATTTACGAGGTATTACGGAATTAGCTATAAAATCTGAGAAATTAACCAAGAGTTTAGCTAAAGAAATTAATGCACAAATTATTGAAGCTATGGCAATTGTTGGTATTCTAGATGTAAATCTCTTAAATAATTTAGAATTATTAGAGCAAAGGTGTAAAGAGCTTGCTATTAAGCTTAATACTTTAGAAAAACCTTTTGAAGACACTTGGGAAGTATTAATTAAAACTCAAACTATTGGGCAACAAATTACTCAATCTAAAGATTCTAAAAACCTTTATATAGAGAATGTTGATGATAAAAAATTAGAAGACTTATTCTCTACAAGAGAGGTTCAATCCGGAGACATTCAAAGTAGTGAAACTCAAATTAAAGAGTATAATATATTAGGGTATAGTATTATTAGAGAATTAAGAGGGGTAAGAGAGGAATATGTTGTTACCAAAAAAATGATTAGCTCTCAGGATGCGGTAAGTTTAAATAAATTATCTCAAGAATTACAAACTTATTTCTTAGAGACCGGTTCTTTAAAATTAAAAGAGGTTAGCAATAGAGTTTTCGGTCCCTTATCTTTAATTAAACATATTCAGGAAAATGCTAAAAAAGGTATTTACCTTCAAAGATATAAAGGATTAGGGGAAATGAACCCAGAACAACTTTGGGAAACCACCTTAGATCCGGAATCTCGTTCTTTATTACAAGTAAAAGCCGAATATTTAGAGAAAATAGATGAAGTATTTTCAACATTAATGGGAGATGTGGTAGAACCAAGACGAGAATTTATTCAAAGAAATGCTTTAAATGTTCATAACTTAGATATATAAATTAAATGTATAAAAATATACAGTTTAATAAATTTATAAAAATTTTTAGCTTATTTATGTTAAGTATAGTGTTGAGTGCTTGTTTTATTAATAGTGCTGATAAAAAACAGATGGCGGTCTATGATAATTGGCGAGTGTTTAAAGAAAAAAACGTTTGTTATGCAGTATCTTTCCCGGTGCAGTCTATCGGTAATTATAAAGAACGCAATTTATACTATTTAATGGTAGTAGTAAATCCTAATGATGCTGAGCTTAATAAAGAAATTTTAATTTATGGCGGAAAAGAATATAAAGATGCATCAGAGGCAGTATTTGTAATTAATGATAATAGATATTCCGTAAAAACGTATGGTAATGAGAGTTATACCGAAGATGAAGCTGAAGCTGATAGGATTATTCAAGCAATGCTAGAAAATAATGAATTTAAAGTTATACAGCAGTTTGAGCATTCAGAAGTTAATGACACCTATTCTTTGGCTGGGTTTAAAAAAGCGTATCAAAAACTGCACAGAGTTTGTAAATAGTAATACAGGTTAAGAAAAATTATGTAAATAAAACAAAGTAGTACTAATTTAATTGCTAAAAGGTATGAAGCATTAGTAATAGAAATGCAATCATTAGGAGAACCTGCCTTTATGGCAAAACAATTATGGAATTTTCTTTATATAAGAGGCCATAAAGAGTTTAGCAAGATGACTTCTCTAAGTAAAAGTTTAAGAGCTAAACTAAAGCAGACTTATAGTTTAGAGAGACCAAGCATTGTTAAAGAACAAAAAGCAAATGATGGTACTCATAAACTATTACTATCATTACACGATAAAAAGGAGATTGAAGCCGTTTATATTCCTACGATTGAACGGGGTACTATTTGTGTGTCTTCTCAGGTGGGTTGCAATATGGGTTGTACTTTCTGCCATACAGGTGCTCAAAAAATGGTAAGAAATCTTACTGCTGCAGAAATAGTAGGGCAGGTATTATTATTTAAAGATATGTATAATGATTATAAAACTGAAAATAGGGAACATAATCAAAATAACCCTGATAAAAGACTAATTAGTAATATTGTATTTATGGGTATGGGGGAACTTTTACAGAATTATAAAGAAGTGTTACAGGCAATGAAGATTTTGAATCACCATGAGGGATTAGCAATTTCCAAACGTAAAATTACTTTGTCAACCTGTGGAATTCTACCTAATATTGCTAAACTTGCTAAAGATTTACCGGTAAATTTAGCTATTAGCTTACATGCACCTAATAATGCTTTAAGAGATACAATTATGCCGATTAATAAAAAATATCCTGTGAAAGAATTAATTGAGGTTTGTAACAATTATTATAATTCATCAAATGCTAAAAGAATAACTTTTGAATATGTAATGTTAAAAGGGGTTAATGATACTCCGGAGCATGCTAGAGATTTGGCAAAATTAGCTAAGAGAGTGCCTTCAAAATTTAACTTAATACCGTTCCATAGTTGGGATGGTTGTGATTTTGAATGTTCCAGTCCTGAAGTTATTAAAGATTTTGCAGAGTTCTTACGAGAAAAAGGTTATACTGCCACAGTACGAGAAACCAGAGGTAATGATATTTTAGTTGCTTGCGGGCAATTAAAATCTCAAACTGCAAGAATTCCTAAAACACTTAATCCCCTAGAGCTTTAGACATTTTCTGAGTAAGTTTTTTAAATCTTTTACTAAAAAACTTTAGTGATTTTATTATTGGCAAATCTTAAACATATTGTGTACCAGTTGTAGTACAAAAAATTACATGGTAAGAAGTATGATTCTAATGGTGCAAAAATATATTCAATGTATAAGCTCTTCTAATGTTATGCTAATAATTTATATTAAGTATGTGAAAATAATATAGAATATGCTTGCTACTAAAGCTTAATAGAGTATTATATTTGTTAAAAAGCATAAACTATTAATAATAGTATAAGAGATAATTTTAAAAGAGAAGGTATCAAAATTATTTATCTTGGTACTAGCTACATCAAACACAGTAATAACTTCCATATTTATATCTACTACTATTAAAGTTTTACCATTTTCTGAGCAATTCTTGCGTAGATTACACAAGCATTATTTAAAAGGTAAAGTAAATCCGCTTTTTCGCTATTAATATTGATTTTTACTTCTCTATTTTTTCCTTTTTTAAAAATATAAACTCAAAACTTCTATTTTTTCATATACATATAGTTATATCATCATGGGATTAAGGATATTTATAAGTATATTTTTTACCTAAGCTAATTAAATAAGAATATTATAAAGGATTAAAATAATAATGCTGTATATAGTAATGTAACTAGTAGTCTTATATTTAGTATGGACTGTTATGTTTTTAATTCTTTTATGGCAAAATAGAAAATGTTTTTGCATTTTTATGAAAATAAATATAGTATCTTTACAAGAAGTAATATTATTAAAAGATATACAGGGATAATTTTTATAATGAATAATTTAAAAAATAATTTTGCTGAAGTAGCAATTCCATATGCCACAAATATCAAAACCTTAATTAAAGAAAATAGTAATATTGTAGTTGATGAAATTACTTTAGGACAACTCTACGGCGGATTAAGAGATGTTATTGCTATGGTAACGGAAACCTCCTTGCTAGATGCAAATATAGGAGTTAAGTTTAGGGGTATGTTAATTAGTGATATCTACAAAAATATGCCTATATCCAATTTAAATAGTAAAGAACCTCTGCCTGAAGTTTTATTTATTTTATTATTATTAGGAAGAATCCCTACACAAGATGAGGTAAGTAATTTAACTATGGATTGGCAGAAAAGATGTGTTATTCCCGGACATGTGTATGATGTTATTAATATACTCCCTAAAAATACCCATCCTATGGTACAATTTACTACAGCAATTTCTGCTATGGCAACAGAATCTCTGTTTAGTAAGGTGTATTTAGATGGTATACCTAAAAATAAGTATTGGGAATATATCTATGAAGATGCTATGAATATTATAGCAATCTTACCAAAGCTAATTTCATATCTATATAATCATAATTATAAAAATTCTAAACATATAGAGCCTAATTCTTCCTTAGATTGGGCAGGTAATTTAGCTCATATGTTAGGTGATAAAGATAATTCTCCTAATTCAGAATTAAAAGAATTTTTTCGTTTGTATATGACAATACATAGTGATCATGAGGGTGGAAATGGTTCTGCCAATACTTGTCATGTGGTTGGGTCTACCTTGGCTAATCCTTATGGTTCTTATGCTGCTGCCATGCAGAGTTTATCAGGACCCTTACATGGCTTGGCAAGTCAAACTTCCTTAGAATGGTTACAAAAATTACTGACTCATTACAATAATAAACAACCTAAAAAAGAACAAATTGCTGAATATATACAAGAAGTTTGTAATAAGGGTATGGTAGTACCTGGATACGGACATGCGGTTTTAAGACAAACTGACCCCCGCTTTATAGCATTTATGGAGTTTGCAAAAAAATACAGGCTTACAAGTCCTCTTTTAAATACCGTATGGAATGTTTACAATGTTGCTCCGGAAATTTTAGGTAGTATTGCTAAGATTAAAAATCCGTATCCGAATATAGATGCTCATTCCGGTGCAATTTTACATTATTTTGGGTTTACGGAAACTGCTTTTTATACGGTGTTCTTCGGGGCAGCCAGAGCATTAGGGGTGTTATCTCAACAAATATGGGATAAAGTTTTTTTACATCCCTTACACAGACCAAAATCTGTAACCTCAGAATGGGTCAAAGAAAATATACTTAAGATCGGAAGAGCGGTTCAGCAGGA
>NZ_DBKDTU010000195.1:0-1424 GCF_055505085.1 Candidatus Hepatincolaceae symbiont of Strigamia maritima | reverse complement strand
TGCCGCAGCTTCGGTGCATGGTTTAGCCCCGTTACATCTTCCGCGCAGGCCGACTCGACCAGTGAGCTATTACGCTTTCTTTAAATGATGGCTGCTTCTAAGCCAACATCCTGGCTGTCTATGCCTTCCCACATCGTTTCCCACTTAACCATGACTTTGGGACCTTAGCTGGCGGTCTGGGTTGTTTCCCTCTTCACGACGGACGTTAGCACCCGCCGTGTGTCTCCCGTGATAACATTCTTCGGTATTCGGAGTTTGCATCGGTTTGGTAAGCCGGGATGGCCCCCTAGCCGAAACAGTGCTCTACCCCCGAAGATGAGTTCACGAGGCGCTACCTAAATAGCTTTCGGGGAGAACCAGCTATCTCCCGGTTTGATTGGCCTTTCACCCCCAGCCACAAGTCATCCGCTAATTTTTCAACATTAGTCGGTTCGGTCCTCCAGTTAGTGTTACCCAACCTTCAACCTGCCCATGGCTAGATCACCGGGTTTCGGGTCTATACCTTGCAACTATTCGCCCAGTTAAGACTCGGTTTCCCTACGGCTCCCCTATACGGTTAACCTTGCTACAAAATATAAGTCGCTGACCCATTATACAAAAGGTACGCAGTCACCCAACAAAGTAGGCTCCCACTGCTTGTACGTACACGGTTTCAGGTTCTATTTCACTCCCCTCGCCGGGGTTCTTTTCGCCTTTCCCTCACGGTACTGGTTCACTATCGGTCAGTCAGGAGTATTTAGCCTTGGAGGATGGTCCCCCCATATTCAGACAGGATGTCACGTGTCCCGCCCTACTCATCGAACTCACAATTAATGCATTTTAGTGTACGGGACTATCACCCTTTACTGTGCGACTTTCCAGACGCTTCCACTAACACAAGAACTGATTCAGGTTCTGGGCTCCTCCCCGTTCGCTCGCCGCTACTGGGGGAATCTCGGTTGATTTCTTTTCCTCGGGGTACTTAGATGTTTCAGTTCCCCCGGTTCGCCTCATACGACTATGTATTCATCGTATGATAGTGCAACGAATTGCACTGGGTTTCCCCATTCGGGTATCGCCGGTTATAACGGTTTATATCACCTTACCGACGCTTATCGCAGATTAACACGCCCTTCATCGCCTCTGACTGCCTAGGCATCCACCGTGTACGCTTAGTCACTTAACCTCACAACCCAAAAGTGTTTCCACCTTCGTGCTGTTACATTTGAGAGACTCTATGACAGGTTAATCCTTACCCCAATATGTCTACGGAGGAGTAAGTTTCAGCTGTCATGTTTCAATTTTCAGCTTGTTCCAGATTGTTAAAGAGCAAAATCTTAAACGTGATTCTTGCGAATCAGTTTTAAGATTTTTTTGATATGGTGGAGCTAAGCGGGATCGAACCGCTGACCTCCTGCGTGCAAGGCAGGCGCTCTCCCAGCTGA
>NZ_DBKDTU010000194.1:0-6482 GCF_055505085.1 Candidatus Hepatincolaceae symbiont of Strigamia maritima | reverse complement strand
TCAAAAAATGTTCTTTAATGATAATGAGTATAGTACTATAGTAATAAATAAAAATAGTTTAAAAAAAGAGTTAGACAATTTAATAGAAAATTATAATGATTCTATTATTCCGGAAGATATTATTTTCTTTGTATTATTTAAGAATGAAGAAGAATTAGATAATGCTTTAGCTACAATAGCATTATTAAAACAGAATATAAATTTTGGACAACGTACCAAAATAAAATTTAGTACAGGAGGCGTACTAGATAGCCGTTTAGCTGAAGGATATATATTATTCATATATGTTAATAAAGATAAAAGTAGGGAGTAATGGAGGCATATATTAAGAGAATAAATTTAAGTTGGAAGGAAGTTCATAAAGATACTAAAAACTTAGTAAAACAAATTAGTAAGGGAAGTATTAAATTCAAAGGGATTGTTTCGCTCACCAGAGGTGGTATGTGCCCTGCGGCTATTATTTCTAGAATTATGGATATTAAACTAATAGATACTTTATGTATTTCTTCATATACTATATCTGAAGAAACTACAATAGGTGATTCTAGAAAAGCAAGTATTAAGCTTATTAAAGAACCTAAATTAGCTTTAGCAGATTTAGGAGAAGAGTGGTTATTAGTAGATGATTTAGTTGATACCGGTGCTACTGCTCAATATGCCAAAAAATTAATGCCTAAGATTTTAATAGCTTGTCTTTATACGAAACCTTTAGGTAGAAAAACTGCAGATTATTATATTAGAGAATTTTCGCAAGATACGTGGGTCACTTTTCCCTGGGAACTAAATGATTGAAAAAACTTTATTTTAATAGATAATTTTTGTAAGCTATTTAAATAGTATGATTAAGGAGTAAGAAATTGAAAAGAACCTATCAACCCAGTAAACGTGTAAGAAAAAATAAGCACGGCTTTAGACAAAGAATGTCTACAAATAGTGGCAAAAAAATCTTAAGAGCCCGTAGAGCACAGGGTAGAAAAAAGCTTTCTGCCTAGTCTTATACAGTCTTTATGTTATATACAAAATCTGATATAAGTATTGTAAAAAAAAGAAAAGAATATATTTATATATCTAAGAATTCTCAGGTAAAAATTACGCCGTATTTTGTAGTACAAATTTTACAGGGACAACACAATACCATTAGATTAGGTTTTACCGTAACAAAGAAAAACGGCGGAGCCGTAATTAGAAATAGAATAAAAAGAAGAATGAGAAGTTTAACAAAAATAATTATGCCAAATTATGGAAAATTAGGATATACCTATATATTTATTGCGAGAAAACCAGCTATTGTAGCTAAATTTCATGATCTAAAAAAATGTTTAATAGAAATACTTAAGTAATAAGGGATGGGGTATTTTTTTATTTTATTAATAAAATTTTATCAATTGGTGATATCTCCGTATTTAGGTTCTAATTGTAGATATACCCCTACTTGTTCACAATATGCTATTTTATGTTTTAAAAACCATAATGTTATAGTGGCAGTTTTTTTATCTGTTAAAAGAATAATAAGATGTAATCCATTTGGCGGATATGGGTACGATCCTATACCGTTGAATAAAAATAAAGGTTTGAAAGATGGACAGCGGAAGTAAGAATATATGGATTTTTGCTATTTTAGCAGTAGGGATATTTTTGATATGGGATAATTTCTTTCTTCAAGATATAAGAGTAAAAAAAGATTTAAATACTAATACAGTGGTTAATAGTCCGAAGAACGAAAATATTCCTACTGCAAGTAGTATTGTTTCTAAAGCAGAGGTCATTAATCAAGAAGAGCGTATTCATATTATTAACCACAATATCAAAGGTTCTATTAGCTTAAGAGGTGCTAGAATAGATGATGTTACCTTGCTTAATTATAAAGAAAGTCTATTTGCTGATAGTAAAAATGTTACTATTTTAAATCCTAAAAATACGGATCAAGCTTATTTTTTTGAGAGTGGTTGGATTGGTGATAAAACTTTTAGCGTTCCTGATGCAAATACTATTTGGCAAAGCTCATCTTTAGAATTATCTATAGATAATCCGGTAACTCTAAAATGGGTAAATCCGCAAGGCATTGTATTTAAAAAAATTATTTCTATTGATGATGAATACATGATTAAAGTGCAAGATATTGTGGAAAATAATACTCAATACAGTGCTGCTATATATCCTTATGCTTTGATTTTAAGACATAAAATGCCTAAGGTTGATAGTATTTTCATATCACATGAAGGATTAATAGGATATTATAATGATGCTTTTGAACAAGTAGATTATACAGACTTGGATAAAAAATCTATTGAATATACCACAAATAAAGGGGGTTTTTTAGGGTTTTCAGATAAATACTGGTTAACAGCATTAATTCCCGAACAAACAACTAATAACAGGATGCGACTATTTAATTATAAAGATAATTTAGGGGAAGTAAATTATCAAATAGATTATTTATATAACAAAGAGCAAGTAACTACTAATAGTACTATAAAAAATAGTACTAACTTTTTTGTAGGACCAAAAGAGTATAGATTACTTAATAAATATGCAGATGAGTTTAATTTACCTAAATTAGCATTTGCCTTGGATTACGGCTGGTTCTTTTTTATTGTAAAACCTATGTTTAGTTTCTTTTTGTTACTGGAAGATATTTTAGAGAATTTTGGTGGGGCAATTATTTTACTTACCATAATTATACGTTTGGTGGTTTTTCCTATAACTTATAAGTCTTATATTTCTATGAGTAGACTTAAAGATTTACAGCCCAAAATGAAAGCCTTAAAGGAGCAATTTAGTACTGATAGTACTAAATATAATAAAGCTATTATGGAGCTTTATAAGAAAGAAAAAGTTAACCCAATTTCAGGGTGTTTACCAATTTTACTGCAAATTCCTATTTTCTTTTCTTTATATAAGGTAATTTTCTTAAGTATAGAAATTAGGCATATTCCCTTTTGGGGATGGGTTCAAGATTTATCGGCAATGGATCCTACTAATATTTTTAATTTATTCGGCTTACTGCCCTTTAATGCTCCTGATTTTTTACATGTAGGAATTTGGCCTATTTTAATGGGTGTAACTATGTATATACAACAGAAACAAACTACCCAAACTATGGAGCCGTTGCAACAAAAAATTTTAATGTGGATGCCGGTAGTTTTAGTTTTTGTGCTTGCTAAATTTCCTGCAGCATTAGTAATTTATTGGACATGTAGTAATATTTTAGCGATTCTGCAACAATTACTCATTAATGCTATGATAAAGAAAAGGCATGTTAACAAAAGTAAAACCGCTTAATTTTTTTAAAGAAAATTGTAAATTTTTATTAGGGGCTTATAATAAACACCAATTTCCTAAACTTAATAAGCCTGAAGTAGCTTTTTTTGGTAGGTCTAACGTTGGTAAATCATCACTCATGAATGCGCTACTCTATAGCAAAAAATTAGTAAAAATTTCTAATACTCCCGGAAAAACTAGAGAGATAAATTTCTTTAATTTAGGAAGTAAGATTATTTTAGTAGATTTACCGGGATACGGTTATGCAGAGGTTTCCAAAAAACTAAAACAAAAATGGCATAATTTGATTTTAGATTACCTTAGTAATAGGGAGGAATTACTTAGAGTTTATTTATTAATTGATGCTAGACGTGGCATTAAGGAGATAGATTTAGAAATTATGAATTTTCTTGATTCTAAGCAGAGAGATTATCTATTGATTTTTACTAAAATTGATAAAATTTCACAAACAGAACTTGATTCTTTACAAAAGAATATTGAAATTGTAGTACTACAACATGCACAATGTAATGCCAAAATTTTATTTACAGCTCATAAAGAGAATGAATCTTTGGCATATAAAGAACTTAGAAAAGATATTAAATTCTTTTTTTAATCAATAATTTTGCAGAAATTTTAGGGTGGGTAAATAGGGAGAAGATAAAGAATTGAGAAAAATTCTAATTTTCTTTATAATACTAATAAATATATTAAAAAGGTGAAACATGGATGAATTAAAACAAAAAATTATAGAATTATTTGCTCTAAGAGATACTTTAAGTCCTCTTAATATAGAAGATAAAAAATTAATAAACGAGGTTTTAGAATTGCTTAATAAAGGAGTTCTTAGGGTAGCAATTAAGGATGATAATAATGAATGGCAGGTAAATGAGTGGTTAAAGCAAGCCATTTTATTATCTTTTAGGGTTAATGATAATAGGTTAATTAGCGGATCTTCAGAGACTACTTTTTGGTATGATAAAATGGGGAATAAATTTAAAGGATGGTTATTAAAAGATTATAAAGAAGCTAAAATTCGCCATGTTCCCGGAGGATATGTCAGACATTCAGCCTATGTAGGAGAAAATGTAGTTTTAATGCCGGCATTTGTAAATGTTGGTGCGTATATTGATGATGCTACTATGATAGATAGTTGGGTGACTGTGGGTTCATGTGCTCAAATCGGTAAAAATTGTCATATCTCCAGCGGAGTGGGGATAGGAGGGGTTTTAGAGCCTTTACAAAGTAAACCTGTAATTATAGAAGATCATTGTTTTATTGGAGCTAAATCTGAAATTACAGAAGGAATTATTGTAAGAGAAGGAGCTGTGATTGCCACAGGAGTATTTTTAAGTGGCTCAACTAAGATTTATAATAGAGAAACCGGTAAAATTTCTTATGGTGAAATTCCTCCTTATTCAGTAGTAGTCTCAGGAAGTATTTCCTCAAATACCGGAGCAAGGCTAGATGATACAAATGCTGATGAAGTAACAACAGCTACAGGAGCTGTTAATTTATATTGTGCTGTGATTATAAAACAAGTTGATGATAAAACTCGTGCTAAAACCTCAATTAATGAAATACTGCGTGACTAATAAATTAGTAAGTATCAGCACCTATGGCTTAAGCAAAATAGTTTTGGTAGATAATGTTAAAAGAGTAGTGGAAGTTTGTAAATATGAGTGTTGATGCGGTTTTATTAACCAAGCAATTAATTAAATTTAAAAGTATTACTCCTAATAGTGCTGATTCTATAGAATTTGTAGAAAGAGTACTCAAAGAATTAGGCTTTGAAACCCAAATTTTAACCTTTAAAGGTAATAACACTTATCCGGTTCAAAATTTATATGCCAGATATGGTAATAATACCCCTATTTTAGGGTATTCAGGGCATTTAGATGTAGTAGAGCCGGGTGATGAGAGTTTATGGACGTATCCTCCCTTTGCTGCTATAGAAGATAACGGTTATATTGTTGGGAGAGGATCAGCTGATATGAAAAGCGGAATTGCTTGTTTTATTAGTGCTGTGGCTAATTTCATTAAATTACCTTTTCAAGGCTCTATAGTGTTATTATTAACCCTAGATGAAGAAGCAGAATCTATTAACGGTACACAAGAATTAATGAAGTGGGTAGTAGCTAATAATATTCAATTAGATGCTTGCTTGGTGGGGGAATGTACTTCTATTAAAGAGGTAGGAGATGTTATAAAAATCGGTAGACGGGGTAGTGTGTGTTTTGATTTAGAGGTACAAGGAATTCAAGGTCATGTTGGTTATAAAGCAAGTTTTGTAAATCCCGTACCTAAAATGTCTCAATTGATTCATAATTTACAGAATCACCACTTTGATGACGGTAATGAGTATTTTGAACCTACTAATTTAGAAATAACTCAAATAGCAACCCCAACTAGTAGTTATAATGTGGTGCCAGCTGTGGTTAAGGCTAAGGGTAATGTAAGATTGAATAATTTACAATCTAAAGAATCAGTAAAAAGAATTATTCAAGATATAGTAAATAACATTGAAAATGCTAAGGTAGAATTTAATCATGAAGATAGTAATAGTTTCTTAACTAATAGAGATACTAAAATAGTTCAAAATTTAGAACAAGCAATTGTTACTGTAACCGGAAGGCTTCCTATTGCTGATACTAAGGGTGGTACCTCTGATGCTAGATTTATTACAAAATATACTGAAGTAGTAGAATTCGGAATCACTGAAAAATCTCTACATCAAGTGAATGAAAGAGTTGACATAACCCATATTAAGATACTAACTAAGATATATAATATATTTTTAAAGAATTTTTTTAAAGAAGGATAGATAAATGTCTCGTTTAGTATTAAATAGCCCCTTTATGTTAGGATTTGAAAGAGTAGAAGAGTTATTAGATAGGTTAGCTAAATCTACCGATAATTATCCTCCTTATAACATAGAGCAAATAGGGGAAGAGCAATTAATAATTAGTATTGCCGTAGCCGGATTCTCAGAAGCAGATTTAAGTGTAAGCTTAGAAGGGAATCAATTAATTATTAGCGGAGCTCAAAATGAACTTTTAGAAGAGGCACGATTCTTCATCCATAAGGGAATTTCCAGTAAAAAATTTCAAAAAACCTTTGTGCTAGCAGAGGGAGTAGAACCTATCAAATCTTCTATGCAAAAAGGTATATTATCTATAAAACTTAAAAAGAAGAAGATCGGAAGAGCGGTTCAGCAGGAA
>NZ_DBKDTU010000193.1:0-6529 GCF_055505085.1 Candidatus Hepatincolaceae symbiont of Strigamia maritima | reverse complement strand
TTGCTAAAAATATTAAATCTGATTTAAAAGAAGAAGATATAGAAAATAATAGTATTCCCGTAGTATTAGGCGGTCCTGTTAACACCAATAACGTTTTTATTCTGCATTCTAATGAATATTTTATTAAGGGGACTATTAAAATTACAGAAGATATTTATATGACTAATCATCCTAATATAATCATAGATATGATATCACATAAAGGTCCGCTAAAATCTTTAATTTCTATCGGTTGCTCTAATTGGGTAGCCGGACAATTAGAAAAAGAACTCATAGCCGATTCTTGGCTGGTTTCAAATATAGATTCTAGTATTATCTTTAATGTGCCTTTTTATAAAATTTGGGAAGAATTTTACCAAGAAATGAAAATTCCCACTAATGTCGCTTTCTTTAACCATAGTGTTGAGAAAATTTAACTTGAAATTTTACCTTTTTGTTAGATTTCTGTGTGTTTTTAACAAAACACTCTATTTATAGTGCGTAAACATGGTGTACTAGGCTTTTATAATGTAGAAGGGTATGTTTCGCAAGGAAGGTATGGAACCTACCTAAACACACATAGTCTGCTAAAAAGTAGAGATTATTTTTTACCAAAAAGGTAGAATTTAAATTAGTGCCGAGAGGATATTATCTATTTTAGATTGTAAGGTAATAGTTAAAGTTAGGGTAGAGATAACTTTTTGCAAATGCTGTAATTCTGTATTACTTAAGGTACGACCTTTTCTGGCTTTAAGGTAGCGTTCCAGTACTTTTCCGGCAATTTCATAATTATATACTCTTAAAGTAATATTGTTAAAGTAAGTATGGGCATTAATATAGAGTTTTTGCTCTTTTTGATTGTAAGATACACTAGTTACTGCTAAATCTATTCCAATTGGTTGGCTATGTTGATAGTCTGTATGGGGTTTTACTTCTTCTAGAAGGTGAGCATCTATTAATTTCTGCCCAAGCTTGCTGAGTTCTTCAAAAAGGGGTTTATCTTTGAAGAAGATAACTCTAGGGAAGTCTATTTTTAGGTATTCTAAGTATTTTTCTCTGTAAAGGTTGGAATAGAGAACTGCGTAGATATAACCCAAGATTTCTTGCGGTTGATAGTGTTGTTGATAGAGTTTAAAGAGGTATTCTTTAAACGTAGTTTGCAAATTATCCCCGCTAATGACCCGATCATAAATTTCTTTTTTAGTGCCACTCCGCCTTACTTTTCTGGTGGTAACTTCAGTTAGGTATAACGGGGCGGTGTAGCTTGTACCACCTATAGTACATTTATCTAGAATAGTATTGTGTACTAAACTATTAGTATAGCTAGTTATTCCGGAAGAATGTCTAATAAAACTAATCCCAATATTAGGTATTAAAAAGTGCTGCATTACTTCGTAACAAGGTCTTGCTAAAAAACCTTTATGTTTGGAATAATAAGTATATCTATTATCAAAAGGTCTGTAAGATACTTCTTTTATCTGCCCCTCCTGATATAAAGCTAAGATAGCCTTATCTAACACCCAATCAGTATCTTTAGGGATATTATATTTTGCAGTTAATCTACTAAGATCACCTTTTTTAAAATCTAGAATTAAATCTCCCAATTCCTGTTTGTTATAATGTATAGTTAAATAGTCTCTTTTACTGTTAATACCACTGTTATACTCCCCAAAAATCTCCGTTACCGAGACACCCTCACCATAACTCACTAAATTTTCTTGCTGAATTGGTTTAAAAAAAGATAAAGGGTCTGTAAATCTGCTTTTACCCCAGTTAGTTTGTTGAAAGTTTTGGTTAAAATTAGCAATGTCTAGTTCCTCCCATTCTGTGGTACTAATATTATTAAGATTGAGATAATGCTTTTTCTCTGCACGTCTGCCCCAAATATCTTGATAGTAAACTCTAGTTTCTGCCCTACCACCGGTATCTACACCCTCTGCTATTATGCCTGTTACCCCACCATCTAACCTGCTATACCAATTGTTAATCCCCTTAACTAAAATCAGAATAGCCACCCCCTGCTTAATATCAAAGATGTTTTGATCTATATCTCCTTCAGGAGTTTTTTCTTTCTTATTACTATCTCCGTGGAGGTTTAGTACATAAATCTTGTTAAACTCTGACATTAGAGATGTACGCATCTTTCTGTGGGTTAACCCATCTATAAAAGAGTTATTCACTATAATTGCAATTATCCCTTGCTTTTGTTGCTCTAACTTGTGCTGGGCAAATCTTATAAACTTTAAGTAATCATCATCTAAAGGTTGTATATTTTGCTCATCCACAGGCTTGTAACTTTGCATTAACTCCCCGATAAAGGTTAGCTTGCCTTTTTTATCTTTACTCGGGTTTTGAGAACTGGCATTATAGGGAGGATTCCCCAAAACCACCATAATAGGTTGTGCCTCTTTAATCCGACAGGCTTCCTCGCCTTCACTACTTAATTCGGGCATAAATAAGTCTGCCTGCGGAGTTAGGGTGGTGAGGGTATTAGTGAGATAAATTTGTAGCCTCTCGTGGGGACTCATCTGATACCCTTCCTCTTTTAAGTATTCTGATAATTTTAAATGTGCCACTGCATAGGGTGCAATTAGGTATTCAAAGCCGTAAATATTCTTTAAGAGATGCTCCTTAATTAACCCCTCTTTGAAAGAGCTATTTTGTGGTAGATTCTCTAGGATTTCCCGAAATACCTTAAGTAGAAAAGTACCGGTACCTGTGGCAAAGTCTAGGGTTGAAACTTTAGTATCTGCTAGTCCTTCTACTAAATTAAAATCTCTTTTTAGGATTATATTTACTGATTCTACAATATATTTTACAGCCTCAGGTGGAGTGTAGAAAACCCCTCGGTTGATTTTTACAGTTTTATCGTACTGTAAGAGAAAATCCTCATAGAAATAAAGGTAAGGGTCTTGTACTTTGGGATTCCGAAAGGATAAACTCTCCCCCACGGAATAACTATCAATATTATTAATAATGTTGAAGAGTTCTTCTAATAACCAAGCACATTTATGTGCTATCGGCTTTTTAGGGTTCGCTAGCACCTTTAAGAACTTGATCATCTCTGCAATTAGATTGAAAGAACCACTTACATATTGCTCTACATTATAAATGTTAAGAAGTTCACCTGAAGGGGTATTTAGTTTAGCTAAAAATAAACTATAGGCAATTACTTGGGCGAAGGTATCGGCGAATTCTTCTGCATCTAGCTCATTACTAAGGTTATTTCTTAAAGATACGTATAACCCGTAGAGTTCACCGCGTTCTTCTTTGCGTTGTAGGTTAAGTTCCTCAGAGAGATACTGTTTTAATAAGGAAGCTCTAACTGCTAATTCTTGAGCTAACTGATTAGTGGTACCGATTTTAGGAGGAGCACTCTGAATAAATCTATTAAAGATCTCATTAAATTTTGCCAGTTTTTCAGGGGTGATTTCCTCAGGATGATAAAACTCTTTCAGAGATAGCAATACTTCGGCTTTAATGATTTTTTCTTTAGTTTGAGTAGTGTTTGCACCCCTGATTGAGGCACTAATAGTATCGCTACCTGTGAGGGGCTTGCTAGTTGTAGCCTTGCTAAATAAGTTAGTATTTCCGAAATAAATAAACTTTAAATAATTAGTAACAATTAAGTTTTTAGTGATACTTAAATAGGTTTTAATTTGCTCTGTTTCTTCAATATTACTCATATTAGATACATCTAAGGATTTTGTTTCAAGATATCCGATGATTAATCCTTTATGCTTAATAGCAAAATCCGGTGCTGCCCTTTGAGTTCCCTCATTATTTTCTTCTTTAGTTGTTGGTTCTACGTAAATAAAACTTGGCTCTTCGATAATTTCATATTCTTTGGGTAAGATTTCCTTTAGAAAATTGTGCAATATGTTTCTATAACCATGTTCACGTCGTACCCCCCTCTTATATAAATCTACCACGTCTTTGGCATACTTATTTAGCTCTGCTTTACTTACTTTTATCACTGCCTTGGTTCCCTGTTCTACCCTTATTGCTTTTTTACTCTTAATTTCTTCCTTTACTATTCTAACTTTAATATATTTATTTTAAAAGGGTTTCTGATGTAATAAAAATTATTATGAAAATACACTATATTCAAACTATCCATAAAGATACTAATCCCTTTATAATTCCTATTCTTTAGTAAAGTTACATCCTAATAATTGAAAAATTTTAGAAGTTAAAGGACTTTTTACAAAAATTTTCTTGGGCAGAGCTGATTATGAGTGGTATGGAGTATAGTATGTGTTATAATTAAATGCTACCGGTGGAGTGGTTATTTATCCGCTTCTAATTGCTTGGTTATTAATAGTAATTTGAAATACTTTAAGCAGTAATGCATAAGTATTTTTTTCAGTTAGGGTTAGAGGTTTACTAAAAATAGCTTTTACCTGAGTAATAATCGGCATTAAATAGCTTGAATGATAGGTTAAATCTAAAATCTTAAAATAATTAAAGCCACTTTGTTCTAATCCTAGAATATTACCGGCTCCGCGTAGGATAAAATCCTGTTCGGCAATAAAGAATCCATCTAAAGAAGCTTTTAAGATAGTTATTCTTTTTTTAGCATTTTTGGAAAGCTTTGTCCCATAGAGTAGAATACAAATTCCTACTTTTGCTCCTCTGCCAACTCTTCCTCTGAGTTGGTGTAATTGAGCAAGCCCAAAATTCTCGGCATTCTCAATCACTATAATATTACTATCTTGAACATCTACCCCTACCTCTATTACGGTAGTACTAACTAATATTCCTGCTTTTAGAGCTATAAACTCATTGAAGACTTTCTGTTTTTGCTCACTTGAGAGTTTCCCGTGTAAGAGCAAGATATTGCTATGCTTAAGTTGTTCTTTTAAATAAAGATAGCGTTGTTCTGCAGAGGTTAAATTAAGTATCTCTGAGTCTTCAATTAGCGGACAAACCCAAAAAATTTTTTGATTATTACTCAGTGCCTTACTAATACTCTCTAAAAAATCACTAAGTTTATTTAAGCTAATACTCCTAGTAATAATAGCTTTTCGCTCTGCGGGCTTTTCTTTAATTTCAGTAGTTTTAATATCTCCGTACAAAGCCAAAGCTAGGGTTCTGGGAATAGGGGTTGCGGTGGTTAGAAGTAAATGCGGATTATTACCTTTCTTTAGTAAAACTAGGCGTTGTTCTACCCCGAACCGGTGTTGTTCATCTATAATTACAAAACCTAGTTTATGAAATAAAACATCCCCCTGTAATAAAGAATGAGTTCCTATGATTACTTTAGTAATCCCTGTTTTAATATCATTTAAGATAGCAGTTCTTTTTCTACCTTTTTCCTTAGAACTTAAATAAGCAATTTCAACATTCAACATTTTTGCATAGGTTTGAAAGTTTAAGAAATGTTGTTTAGCAAGAATTTCCGTAGGAGCCATTAGAACTGCCTGAAACCCAGCTTCAACTACAATTAACATACCATAAAAAATTACAATGGTTTTACCGCTCCCAACATCCCCTTGTAATAATCTAAGACTTTGTTGCTCTGCTTTAAGGTCATCTTTAATATCAAGAATGGCTTTTTTTTGATCGTCAGTTAAAGTAAAAGGAATCAGGTTAGAGAGCTTTTTAGTTAAACTTTTATTACCCTTAATAATATTTCCACTTACAATTTGTTTGGCAGTTCTTAAATTAGCTATAGCAAACTGATGAGCAAACATCTCGTCAAGTGCTAGTCTTTTCAAAGCCAAATTATGCTGGTTAATTTCTACTGCAGTAAGATTGTTTGGAATAATATTGTTAGGTTTGGTATTGGTGTTAGTATGCTTATTAATACTGGGATGTGAAACTGCATCCTCAATATCACTACTATTATGAATCCTAAGGAGTGCTTCCTTAAAGGAGGGTAATTTTTCACGTGCTAAAAAAGCCGGATTCCACCATTCTGGGACATCAGTATTTTCTAGCAATTTTAGAGCTAAATCAATCAGTAAAGAGATCTTTTTATTACTAATACCTGCGGTTAAGGGATAGATTAACTTGCTCTGAGAAATATTTGTAAAATTAAAATTGTTAAGAATTTTGGGATGATTCATAGTTAATTTTTTATTATAAACTTCAATAACCCCTTCAAGAATTAACTTCTGATTAAGAACAAATTTAGTTTCAAGATAAGATTTATAATAATGAAAAAAATTCAAAGAAATTTCCTGATTATTATTATCCTTACAGAGTATTTTATAAGGTATTTTTACAAAAACATTTTTTTTAGGGAAATGCTCTACAGGGGTTAATTCTATAATAATAGTTTGACCAAGGCTTGCCTCATGCAGAGTTTTACAAACTTTTGTTCTCTCTACTTTTAGAGGGATATGTAATAAGAGGTCTATTACCCTAAGAATTTTTAATTGCTTTAATTTTACAGCTACATTCTCCCCTACCCCTTTAAGGGTGGTAATTTCTGCAAATAAAGTATTCAGATTCGCTGTCATATTTAATCTATGTTTATAGAATATTAGCTTTTTTAATATAAACTATATATAATAATAAAGAATAATAAATAACTAATTTTTAT
>NZ_DBKDTU010000192.1:0-6541 GCF_055505085.1 Candidatus Hepatincolaceae symbiont of Strigamia maritima | reverse complement strand
TTCTGTCTCTGCCTCTTTCAGAACTGCGATCACCTCTAAAGCCACCTCTGTCTCCTCCTATATAAGAATTATTTCTTTCAGAGTCTTCCCCCTCAGAAGGTTTGTTGAAAGCTAAATCTCTTTTTTGTGATTCTGAGAATTGGTTTTGATTTTTATGGTGGATATCATCTGTAGCAGTAGATTTTTCTTTAAAATATGTATCTTTTTGAGAAAATTTATTTTTTTGTGTGTTAAATTTTTT
This sequence comes from Candidatus Hepatincolaceae symbiont of Strigamia maritima, assembly GCF_055505085.1. NCBI lineage: Bacteria > Pseudomonadati > Pseudomonadota > Alphaproteobacteria > Rhodospirillales > Candidatus Hepatincolaceae > Candidatus Hepatincolaceae symbiont of Strigamia maritima. The sequence continues at coordinate 6,300 of NZ_DBKDTU010000192.1, read as the reverse complement.
TTCTTTAGTAAAACTTTTAGAATCCTCAGAAAACTGTTTATCTCTATAAGACTTGTCTTTAAAGCTTTGATGAGATTCCTGATTATGATTATCTTCAAAGAAATTACCTTTTGTTCCGGAGAAATTGGGGTTTTTGTCTCTAGAGGTTCTATTTTTTGTGGTGGCATTATTATTTTCCCCATTGTTTTGGTTATACACTTAAGATTCCTTATTTAGTTCTTTTATAATACTAATAGCTTGTTCTAAACTAATATCAGTATTTTTTAATTCTTTAGGAATTTTATAGTTTTTATCATTGTATTGAATGAAAGAACCAAATTTTCCAAATTTAAGTAGAATAGGATTATCGGTATTAGGAAAAATCCCCAAATTAATACCGCTTTTTTTAGCTATTGTTGTTTCTATTATATCTTTAGCCTTGTTTTCATCTAAATTAAAGAAATTTTCTTTAACGGAATAAAAAGTATTATTATGTTTAAGATAAGGACCAAATCTACCTATTCCTAAAAAGATACCTTTACTTATTTCTTTTGGCAAGGAAATTAAAAAAATAGCTTTTTCTAGATCAATGGATTTAATATCTATATTTTTAGGAATAGCCGTTCTTTTAGGTTTTTTATCTTGGAGTTCTACATAAAAACCATAAGGTCCTTTTTTTAAATAGATATCAAGGGAATTACTTGGTAATTGACCTAATAAAAGGTTAGTGGGTTGAATGGTATCATTCGTATCACTATCTTTAGAATCGGTAGATTCTTCTAAATTTTTTATATAAGTACATTCAGGATATAAAGAACACCCTATAAAGACTCCAAATTTAGAATTCTTAATACTTAACTGTCCTTTTAAGCATTTAGGACACAGAGTATTTTCACCGATAAAATGTTTCCCAATCGTATTATTTAGGGTTTCTATAACATTAAGAGGAGAAAGTTTACTAACTTCTTCTACATTTTTATGAAAATCATCCCAAAAGTCTGATAATACTTTGTGCCAATCTGCTTTACCACTAGAAATTTCATCCAACATTCGTTCCATTTCCGCAGTGAAGGAATACTCTACATATTTACTAAAAAAACTAATTAGAAACTGGCTTAAAACTCTACCACGATTCTCAGGATAAAACTTTTTATTCTCAATCCTAGTATATTTTCGTATTTGTAGTACTGAGATAATATTTGCATAGGTTGAAGGTCTGCCTATACTTAGTTCTTCTAAATTCTTTACCAAACTAGCCTCGGTATACCTAGGAGGAGGCTCAGTAAAATGTTGCTTCGAGATAGTTTTAATACAATTTAAATTTTCTCCCTCAGTACAGTTTGGTAAAAGAGTTATTTCTTCTTCCTTATCTGTAGAGGTTTTATATAATTTATAAAAGCCGTCAAATTCTAGGGTAGACCCACTGGCTCTCAGAATATGTTTTTTATTTCTGCTATGTACTTCAAAGACTTTATTATTATAAAGAGCACTAGCCATTTGGCTAGCAACGGAGCGTTTCCAGATTAAATCATATAACTTGTATTCATCTGTTGTTAAAAAATTTTGAATCTTGGCAGGAATAAGAGAGATAGAAGTAGGGCGGATTGCTTCATGTGCTTCTTGAGCATTCTTAGCTTTAGTTTTATAGATTCGGATTTGTTTTGCTAAATATTTATTACTATATTCTATTTCAATAAAATTTCTAATATTAGTTATTGCCTCAGGGCTAATTTGGGTTGCATCGGTTCTCATATAAGTTATAAGACCCACAGTCTCAGATCCTAAATTAATACCTTCATAGAGTTTCTGTGCTACAGACATAGTTTTTTTAGCAGCAAACCCTAGTTTGTGAAAGGCTTCTTGTTGTAAGGAAGAAGTTGTAAAAGGAGCATAAGGATTTTTATTAATTTTTTTTGTTTCAACTTTGGCTAGAATATAATGTTCTTTCATAAGAATCTTTTCAATCTCAGTAGCTTCAGTAGCGTTTTTAATATCTAGTTTGTCTAACTTTTTATTATTAAATTGTACTAATTTAGCATTAAAGTTAGCATCAAGAGCATTTTGCATAAGCCCAGCAATAGACCAATATTCTTGAGTTTTAAAGGCATCTATTTCTAATTCTCGTTCTGCTATTAATTTTAGAGCAACTGATTGTACTCGTCCCGCAGACCTACTACCCGGTAATTTTCTCCATAAAATAGGAGATATGTTAAACCCTACTAAATAATCTAGGGCAATTCTGGTTAAATAAGCAGAAACCAGAGAATCATCAATATTACGGGGATTCTTAAAGGCATCCAAAATACTTTCTTTAGTAATAGAATTAAAAACTACTCGTTTAATAGGTACTTTACTTTTTAAAAGTTTCTTTTCCTTTAGGTAAGCTACAATATGCCAAGAAATAGCCTCTCCTTCCCTATCAGGGTCTGTTGCTAGAATAATCTCATCAGCTATTGCAACTGAACTTTTAATTTCTTTTAAATGTTTTTTACCTTGTTCGGTTTCCTGCCAAAGCATTTTAAAATTATGCTCTGGGTCTACAGAGCCACTTTTTTGTACAAGTTGTCTGATATGACCGTAGCTTGCTATAACTTTGTAATCTTTGCCTAAATATTTATTTATAGTTTTAGCTTTGCTAGGAGATTCTACAATTACAAGATACATAATTAGTTTACCTATTTTAAAATAATGCTACATTATTACCGGAAAATCTTTCTAATTTTCCTGATAACTCTAATTCTAGTAAAATAGTATTTACAATAGAATAAGAAAATTTACTCTCTTTAACTAATGAATCAATGGTTATAGCAGAAGGAGATAATAATTCTAGTATTCCTTTTCTAGCTTTTAATAAATCTTGCTCAGTAATAGTAGTAATAGGATTAGGAACTTCGTAGATCATTTCTGGTTCTTTCATGTATGATGAAGAATCTTTTATCATATCAACAATATCTTGTGGAGTTTGTACTAAAAAAGCACCGTCTTTAATTAGGTCATTACTGCCTTTGTTCCTATGGTCTGTAGGATGATTAGGTATTGCAAAAATATCTTTCCCTTGATCTAGGGCATGTTGTGCTGTAATTAAACTCCCTGATTGAGAAGAAGCCTCTATTATTAACACCCCTCTGGACATGCCTGCAATCAAACGATTACGTCTGGGAAAATGCCCAGCGATTACAGGAGTTTTTAGAGAATATTCTGTAGCTAAAACACCGCTATTAGCAATATCATAGAATAGTTGTTTGTTTTCTTCGGGATATATAGTATCAAGCCCGCCACCTAAAAAAGCCACAGTACCTTTTTCTAAAGATCCTTTATGTGCTTCTGTATCAATACCTTTAGCAAGTCCTGAAACAACTAAGAATCCTGCTTCTCCCAATTTCTTAGCAAAGTTATAAGTAGTTTTTCTGCCTAACATAGAAGCATTTCTAGAGCCGACAATAGCAATACCGATTTTGCTAAGAAGTTGATAATGACCTTTTACATATAAAACAGGAGGTTTATCATTTATATATCTTAAGAGTGGTGGATAATACTTATTTTTATAAGTTATAACATTAATACCTGCTTCTAAGTGAGTATTTAAGATTTCTTCTGCTTTTTTATAAGATAAAATATTAATATTATTTTTACCACCCTTGGTAGCTAAATGGGGGAGCATTGCAAGAGATTTTTCTACGGTTTCAAACTGTTCCAATAATTTAAAAAAAGTAATACACCCAACATTTTCACTGCCAATAAGTCTGATAATATCTATGGTTTCATTATAATTAATTTCTGCTAACATCATTTTTTTAAGTTAATTTTACTCTCAGTTCCATTGATTAGATTTATTATATTGGTTTTATGCCTTGCTATTAATAATAAGGATATTATTAAGCTAAAGTAAATCATATTTTTTTGCAGTAATAAACTATAGATAGGTAACATAGTAAAAGCAAGGATTGCGGCTAAAGAAGAGTACTTAAAAAGTATAGCAATAATTAGCCAAGTTAGAATTACTAAGGCACCAATTAAAGGATTAAGTGCAAGGAGCGTTCCTAAAGATGTGGCAACTCCTTTGCCACCTTTAAAATTTAACCAAATAGGAAAATTATGTCCTATTATTGCAAATAATCCTGCTACAAATCCTAATTCAGGAAAATATAATTCTTTAAAAATTATACTTGCCACTGCTCCTTTAGAGAGGTCTAATAATAACGTAACTAAAGCTAATTTTTTGTAACCAGCTCTTAAGACATTAGTTGCCCCTATATTTTTTGACCCAACTTCACGAATATCGATTCCCTTAAAAATTTTTAGTAGTATCAGTCCATAAGGAATTGAACCTATTAAGTAGCTGATAATGATAGATATTGCTATCTTAAACATGACTTTTACCTATATTACATTTTATTATAAGTTGCAACTATCAATATACACAAATTATCCTTTTTGTAAATATTTTATAGTGTCTAGAGTTATTTGTAAAAACCAAGCTGCAGCAAACTCATCTACTATAGTAACTTTTTTCTTTATTGTAGCAAAAGATTTTTTAATTGCACGGGAAGAAAACCTTTCATCTTGTAAAAAAATAGGTAGATCTTGGTAGTGTAAACATAATTTTAAGAAGTCTAAAACGCTTTGGCAACGAGAACCCTCAATGCCACTTAATTCTATTGGGTATCCTGCAATTAAAGCCCCAGCACTCTCCTCTTTATAGAGGGTAAGAATTTTTGCTAAATCAGAGGTAAAGTTAGTTCTGTTTATAGTATAAAGAGGGAGAGCAATGGTTAAATCCGTATTAGATTTAGCAATACCTAAGTGATTTTTACTAACATCTAGAGCTAATAAACATTTCCCAAAAGGGAATACTTTTATTAGCTCTTTTATATCTTTAAGAATCATGCATCTCTAACCAATTATTACCAAACATTAGTGATATCTTTGCTTAATTTCTTAATATTTTTCTTCTCAAAAACAGGCTCTGCTTTATGTTGTAGCTGTGAGGTATAATCTTCTATGGTTTTGATTGCAACTTTTAATAACATAAAAACAGCTGAAATATTAGCTAAAGCTAAAAACACCATAAAAACATCTCCTAAAAGCCATACAACTTGTAATTCGGAAATTGCACCTACAAAGACCACTAATATAGTAAATATTCTTATAATATAAAACCATAAATTATTTTTAGTAATAAAATGTAAATTACTCTCTGCATAAGAATAATTACCGATTATAGAGGAAAAAGCAAATAAAAATACTGCCACGGCTACCACATAAACTGCTATATCACCTACATTTTGTTGTAAAGAGCTTTGTACTAATTCTACGCCGATAATCCCATTATTAGGAGAATAAACATTAGATAAAAGAATAATTAAAGCAGTTGCCGTACACATTACAAAAGTTACTAAAAAACAAGTTACCATACCTAATAATCCTTGTCTTACAGGGTGTTTTACCAGTGCAGAGGCAGAAATATTAGGAACACTTCCTAAGCCTGCTTCATTAGTAAATAAACCTCTTTTAATCCCAATGTTTATAGCTTGGGTTATAGTATAACCAAAAGCCCCTGAGAAAGCAGGCTCTAAGCCGAAGGCAGATTTAACAATTACAGCAAAAACCCCAGGTACGTTTGTAATATTTAGTAGAATAACAATCAGTGCAATAAATAAATACAAAACTCCCATAACAGGAACTAAAATGGATGTAATCAGAGCAATTCTTTTAATTCCACCGACAATAATGATAGACGTAAGAATAGCTATAATTACAGCCATAATACTTCTATCTATGCTAAAGGCATGTTTAAGAGAATAGGCAATGGTATTTGATTGAATGCTGTTGAAAGCAAAAGAATAAGTAAAAATCATAAGTAGAGCAAAAGAAAAACTTAGGAATCTGTTGTTAAGCCCTAATTTAATATAATAGGCAGGACCTCCAAAAAAATTTCCTTCTTGATTTTTTTGCTTATACACCTGTCCTAGAGTGTTTTCAAGAATACTAGTTGCTAAACCGAAAAAACCTATGATCCACATCCAGAATATAGCACCTGGACCACCTAAATAAATAGCAATAGCAATTCCTGCAATATTCCCTGTTCCAACTAATGAGGCAAGTGAGGTTGACATTGCCTGAAATGAGGAAATAGTTTTACTATCTTTATTAGAGCTACCTTTAAATAAGGAAAAAGCATGTGCAAAAAGCCTGAACTGAATAAATTTAGTTTTAAAAGTAAAGAATAATCCTGAAGCCACTAAAGTAAAAGTTAAAAGATAAGTGAGAATAGATCGGAAGAGCGTCGTGTAGGGAAAGAGTGTAGATCTCGGTGGTCGC
>NZ_DBKDTU010000191.1:0-19529 GCF_055505085.1 Candidatus Hepatincolaceae symbiont of Strigamia maritima | reverse complement strand
GCGACCACCGAGATCTACACTCTTTCCCTACACGACGCTCTTCCGATCTAACGTAGAATAAATAGGTAATAAGTTCGTGGAGAATTTTTTAGATTTTGAAAATGATATAGCTCACGTATCATCTAAAATTAAATCCTTGGAGGATAATAAATCTTCAGAGGTAAATATGAATGCTGAAATAGCAAGTCTTACTCGTAAATATAATCAGTTATTAGAAAAAATCTATGCAAATTTAACTCCCTGGCAAAAAGTATTAGTAGCTAGGCATCCTGATAGACCAAAGGCTTTAGATTATATTAATCTGCTAATTAATAATTTTACCCCCTTAAGCGGTGATAGATTATTTGCAGAAGATAAAGCCATAGTAGGGGGATTGGGGATTTTTAAAGAGCAACCGGTTATGGTTATAGGAATAGAAAAAGGACATGATTTAGATACAAGATTAGAGCATAATTTTGGTATGGCAAAGCCTGAAGGGTATAGAAAAGCTAGTAGATTAATGAGGTTAGCAGATAAATTCTCTCTACCTATTATTGTATTTGTAGATACTGCAGGAGCTTACCCCGGTCAGGAAGCAGAAGAAAGAGGGCAGGGAGAGGCTATAGCAAAATCTATTCAAACCTGTTTGAATATAAGCACACCGCTTATCAATATTATTATTTCTGAGGGTGGCTCTGGTGGAGCAATAGCTGTGGCTACCGGAGATTATGTTATTATGTTAGAACATGCCGTTTATTCCGTTATTTCTCCTGAGGGTTGTGCGTCTATTTTATGGCATGATGATAAAATGGCGGAAAAAGCAGCTACAAGGTTAGCTCTAACAGCACAGGATCTATTAAAATTTAATATTATTGATAAAATAGTTAAAGAACCCATAGGCGGAGCTCATAGAAAAAAGGAAGAAATCATACGCATAGTTGGCAAAGAGATTCAAATAGGATTAAAATTATTGCTTAATACTAATCCCCATGCACGTAAAATTAAGAAACATAATAGGTTCTTGAATATCGGAAGTATCAAAAAGAAGAAATAATTCTCGTAATGCATACTTTTAACTTTCTAACTAATTACCTAAGATAAGTTAAAAGTATACTAATAGCAACTCTTTATAAACTATACAATAAGATTTTTTAAAATAAAAATCCTATTACTTAAGGTAATAATAATATAGGATTGCACAATATTTTAAACAATAAATTTGTTTGACTAACCTCTAAGAACATTATATGATATTGAGATAATTAAATAATAAAGAAAACTAAAGGATATAAATATATGGGCAGAGTAACCGTAGAGAAATGTTTAGCTAATGTAAGTAGCCATTTTGATTTAATATTATTGGCAGCTCTTAGAGCTAAAGAATTATCTCTTGGGAAAAAATCTACTATTGAGCGTAAGGGTAGTAAAAATCATGTTATTTCTTTAAGAGAAATTGAAGAAGTAACCATAGATTTAGAAGTCCTGAAAAAGAACTTGATTGCTAAAATAAATAATCCTCATGTAGTTGATGATGATGAAGAAAATAACGAAAATAATGTAGAAATTTTAGAAGAACTTAGAAATGAAGAATTTCTTCCAGGGGAGTTAGAAGAAATACAAGAAGTAGAGTCTATAAAATAATAAGCTTCTTTCTCTTATTAATAACATTATTTTACATTTATAATTACTAACTTATGAGGTCGCTTGAGTTGGAACTTAATAGTTACTTATCAAGGGTTTTAGAATTAAATCCTAATTTAGACCAAGAATTACTAAAAAAAGCTTATATTATAGCTCAAGAAGGACATAAGGATCAAATAAGAGATTCCGGACAGCCTTATTTGATTCACCCAATAGAAGTATCGCTAATTTTAGCAAGTTATCGGCTTGATACTTCTACAATTGTTACAGCTCTATTGCATGATGTAATAGAAGATACCTCTTTTACTTATGATGATATTAAACAAGAGTTTGGGGAAGATATTGCCAAATTAGTCTATGGGGTGACTAATCTTAACAAAATTAAATTTAGTTCTCAAGAAGAAGAAGAATACGAAAATTTACGAAAATTTATTTTAGCTATAGCTGAAGATATTAGAGTTTTATTGGTAAAACTTACCGATAGACTTCACAATATGCGTACCATTGATTTTATTAAAAATATAGATAGAAAAAAACGTATAGCTAAACAAACTTTAGAAATTTATGTTCCTCTGTCTGAAAGGATAGGTTTAATGGATATAAAGGGGGAGCTAGAAGATTTAGCATTTAAAGTTTTAGAACCTGAGGTAAGACAGTCAATTATTAATAAGTTAGAAAATATTAAAGAAAGTTCTCAGATAGAAATTGATTATATTCATAAAGAATTAAATAAAACTATTGAAAAAGCTAAGATTAAAGGGGAAGTTTTCGGTAGAATTAAAAGACCCTACTCAATTTGGAGAAAAATTCGTGATAAAGAAACTACTTTTGACAATATTTACGATATTATAGCTTTTAGGGTAATTGTAGATACCACTGAGGATTGTTATAGAGTTTTAGGAAATATTCATTGTAGATATAGGGTCATGTTCTCTAAATTTAAAGATTATATAAGCAGTCCTAAACTCAATGGTTATAAGTCTTTACATACTAGCATTTTTGTTAAAAATAATCTTATTATAGAAGTACAAATTAGAACCAAGTATATGCATGAAGCGGCAGAATTAGGTTTCACCTCACATTGGAACTATAAAAATGCAGTAAGTGAGAAAGATATCAGAGAATACTCTTGGTTAAGAAATATTGTAAGTATTATGAATGCTACTGATATTAATGTAAAGGAGCGTTATGAGTATACTAAAATGGAGATCTTCTCCGACCAAATTTTTTTATTTACTCCTAAAGGTATGATAGTAAGATTGCCCAAAGATGCTAATATAATAGATTTTGCCTATCAAATTCATAGTGAGTTAGGCAATCATTGTGTTGGGGGAAAGGTTGATGGTGTATATAAATCTATTTTTACCCAGCTAACTAACGGACAAGTAGTAGAGATTTTATCAGATACTAAACAAGAACCTGATATTACTTGGTTAAATCATGTAAAAACAGGGCATGCCAGTGGTTTTATTAAAAGATATTTAAAATTGCAGAGAAAAGAAGTAATTAAGAATACTGCGGAAAAAGTAATAAATTACGCTTTTGAAAAAGAGGGATATAAATATTATCCGGAATTTATTCCTAATCTTCTTAATAAATTAGGCGTAGACTCTGAACATGATTTTTATGAACAAGTAATTGAGGGTAAGATTAAATTAGATAAAGTTATTAAAGTTATTTATAAAGATGCAAAAATTAGTAAAAAAATCCAACAGGATAATGCCTTTATTGTAATTGATGATTTGAAGAATTCTACCATAGAAATGGGGCAATGTTGTTATCCTCTACCGGGAGATAATATTGTGGGGATTTTAATTCCTGGGCAAACCATTGAGGTACATAATTATTTATGTGAAAATCTAAAATCTAAACTCTTAAATAATTTTCCTATGGTAAATATTATTTGGTCTTCTCAACAGGAAAATGAAGAGGCAGTTTATTTATCACGTATTGTAATTTATGCTCTTAATCATCTGGGATCCATTGCAGATATCGTTGCCTTTCTATATAAAGAAGGAATTAATATTATTAATATTGCTATGGAAGATAACAGATTTAACATTTATAGGTTATATTTAGTTATTGAGACAGCTAATTTACATAAATTAAATAGTTTAATAGATAAATTAAGTTTTGTGAAAAGTATCCAAGAGGTAAAAAGGGATATCAAATGAATAAACTAAGATTAGGTGTAAATATAGACCATGTAGCTACTCTAAGGAATGCCAGATTTGAAGGTTACCCTAATGTAATTAAGGTGGCACAATTTGCAGAACAAGCTGGTGCTGATTTAATTACAGCACATTTAAGGGAAGATAGACGTCATATTACAGATAAAGATATATACGACCTAAAGTCTCAGTTAATAAAACCGCTAAATATGGAATTAGCACTGAATTCTGAGATTATTAACCTAGCTTTGGAAATAAAACCGTATATTGTTTGTATTGTTCCTGAACGTAGGGAAGAGGTAACTACTGAGGGTGGCATAGATGTTTTGGCTAACTATGATAAACTAAATAAAGTAATAAAATTATTCCATGCTAAGGAAATAGGAGTATCTTTATTTATAGATGCCAGTGAAAAACAAATAGCTGCAGCAAAATCTCTAGAAGTAAAAGCAATTGAGATTCATACCGGTACCTATGCTAATTCCTTTATTAAGTCAAGTACTATAAGTAGTAGTACAAGGAAAGAATTAGAAAAAATTCAAACCTGTGCTAAGTTAGCTCATGATTTAAAAATAGAAGTACATGCAGGGCATGGTTTAAATTATGAAAATGTACAAGATATAGCTAAGATATCTGAGATTTGTGAACTTAATATCGGTCATTTTTTAATTAGTCAAGCTATCTTTATCGGTCTTGAGGCAAGTATTAAAAAGATGTTAGCAATTATCAAAGAGATAAGAGGTTAATAGAAATAAGAAGTTGATACAAGGTATAGGAACTGATATTGTTAATATTAAGAGAATAGAAACCATTATAATAAAATTTGGGCAGAGATTTATTAAAAGAATCTTTACAATTGAAGAAATTTTCTCAAATCTGCAACTCTCTTTATTAGAGCCTTCTATATTAGAAGCTTTAACCCTTATGGAAGATAATAAGGTCTTACCCTCTAAAAGATTAGAAGGGGAGAATAGGAGTAGTATTTGTGAAAAACAAACACTAGATTCTATTAAGCTAGAAAGTATAATAGCTTTTATAGCTAAAAGATTTGCTGCTAAAGAAGCTTTTGCTAAAGCCGTAGGATTAGGTATTGGGAAATTATCTTTTAGAGATATTGCTATTTTCTCAAAAACCAATAAAGTACCTTTTATTAAATTATCATTACAGGGTGAGAAATTAGTAAAAGAGCATTTAAAAATAGAAACATTACAGATACACCTCTCATTAAGTGATGATTATCCCTATGCGGTTGCATTTGTAATAGTATCTAATTAATTTAACAATAAAAGGATTTTTTATATGCAAAAAATGAAACAAAAAATTACTAAAAAGCAAAATATACTTACAAGTATTAAAGATAATTTGAAATCCATTTTAATAGCCTTAGCGATTGCTTTATTGATTAGAAGTTTTTTAATTCAAGCTTTTGTAATTCCTTCAGGTTCTATGAAACCTACGCTATTAGAGGGGGATTATATTTTTGTAACCAAATTTAGTTATGGTTATTCTAAACATTCGCTACCCTTTTCTCTACCCCTAATACCAAGTAGAATTTTTTATACGGTACCTAAAAGGGGGGATGTAGTGGTTTTTAAAGTACCCAGTGATAATTCTACGGATTATATTAAACGAATTATAGGACTTCCTGGAGATAAAGTAGAGTTAATTAACTCTGTGGTGTATGTTAATAATTTGCCTATTATTAAGGAACAAATCGGTACAACTAAAGATATGCCTAACTATACTTTAAATGTATATAAAGAAAATATTAAAGAAAACCATTATAATAAAACTTTTTTCACTTGGGGATTCCCTCAGGGGATAAACAAATTAGACTATATTAGTGCTTTTTATGTACCCAAAGATATGTTTTTTGTAATGGGTGATAATAGGCATTTTTCAAAGGATAGTAGATTCCAAGAAGTAGGATTTATTCCTAAGGAAAACTTAGTAGGGAAGGCTCAAATAATTTTCTTTTCTATTGAGGGTTATTTCCTAGAATTCTGGAAATGGTTCACAGAAATACGATTTTGGAGGATATTTAAAATAATAAAATGATTAAGAGTTTTAATTTATTAGAAAAGACACTTTGTTATGTTTTTCAGAATAAAATGTATTTACATAATGCACTGCTACATAGCAGTAGTGTGAATAAAAATAATTCGGCTGAGCATGCTACATCTAATGAATGCTTAGAATTTTTAGGGGATAGGATTTTAGCTTTTATTTTGGCAGAAGAGTTATATATAAGATTTCACGGTGAAACAGAGGGTTTATTAGCAGAATATATAGCATATTTAAGTTCTAAGGAGGTTTTATATCAGGTAGCGATTAAATTAAGATTAGATAAAAATATTATTTCTTTTAGTGGTTCTGTTATAACAAAACAAAAAAATATTATGGTAGATGCTTGCGAAGCAATTATTGCGGCAATATATTTAGATGGTGGGATAGGTGCTGCTAAAACCTTTATTTTAAATAAATGGGAAGAATATATCAAGAGTTATAATAAGAGCGTTAATATTACTTTTAACCCTAAATCTTTTTTACAGGAATGGTCACAGAAAAGACATTTACCTATTCCTATTTACCGAGAAATAAAAAGAGAAGGGGTTGAACATAATCCTCAGTTTTGGATTAGTGTCTTTATTGAAGGATACGATCCCTTGATTGGTGAAGGTAAGAGTAAACAGAAGGCAGAAAAGGTTGCTGCGGAAAACTTTATTAATAAATATATTATAGAGCTAAATTCTAAAAATAAACTCTAATGACCTATCTTATAAAATGTTATAAAAGTACTTAAGGGTTAGAGATTGCTAATTCCTAGTTTCAGTAAACTATTTAGGGAGTAACTATTGTTTGAAAAATACTAAAAAAAATGCTAAAGTAAGAATAACTGATATGGAGTTTACTACCCAAACAGTTATTGCAGAAAAAATTGCTAATAAAAAGTCTACCTCTAAAAAATCTGCTAATGAAAAACCTATGCAAACACAATCTCTCAATAAAGTACCTAACACAGAAACTATTAATACTGGAGGAATCAACAAAAAATTCGGCTTTGTACTTATCATCGGGGAAACCAATGCTGGCAAATCAACTCTAATTAATACTCTAATCGGTACTAAAATCACCACAGTATCCCATAAGGTACAATTAACTCGCAGTAAAATTCTAGGTATTTATACAGAGCAAAATTCACAAGTTGCATTTATTGATACGCCTGGTATTTTTAGTCCTAAGAATAATGTAGGTAAATCTATGGTTAAACTAGCTTATTCCCAAGTTAGTGAAGCTGATATTATTACCCTAATTATTGATGCTAAAAAAGGGCTTACAGAGCATGTGATTAATATTCTAAAGAGATTAAAACAAGAAAATTCTAAGGTAGTATTATTAATTAATAAGATTGATTTAATAGAGAAACCAAAACTTTTAGAATTGGCACAAAAATTAAGTAATTTATATAATTTTGCACGAGTTTTTATGATTTCAGCCTTAAAAAAACGTGGTATTACAGATTTTCTTAAATATATTACTACTAATATCCCCGTTGCAGAATGGTTATTTGATGAGGAACAAATCTCAGATGTCCCTATTTATAAACTAGCATCAGAAATTACCAGAGAAAAAATTTATGAATTACTGCATCAGGAGATTCCCTATAATGTTGCGGTGGAGAATGAGAAATGGCAGGAAACTAAAAATCATATCATCATTTATCAGGTAATTTATGTGGCAAAAAATAGCTATAAACAGATTATATTAGGTAAAGAGGGTTCTAAAATTAAAACTATTTCTATGAGGGCAAAAAATGAGTTGGCACAACTCTTTAATAAAAAGGTATCTCTTTATTTATATGTTAAAGTTGATGAGAAATGGCAGGAAAACCCCGATAGATATCTCTATTTAGGGTTAGATCCTCCTCAGGATTAATACTGGGCAAAATTAATTATCTCTTCCCCTATTATTTAAAAAATTTAATCAATAATTTATTATTCAGGATCTTAATAAAAACATGCAAATAGAGGATGAAGGTATTATTATCGGCAAAACTAAATATTCCGAAAGTAGCTTAATTTTATGTGTGTTTACAAAGAATCACGGTATTTATAAAGGGTTATTAAAAGGTGGTTTAACAAAATCAGGTAATACTTTATTGCAAATCGGGAATATTGTAGAAATAAAGTGGCGAGCTAGATTAGAAGAGCATTTAGGAATCTTCAACATAGAATTTAAAGAGAGTTATTTAAAATTCTTTTTTAATAAACCCTTAGAACTTTTATGTCTTACCTCAATAGCAGATCTACTACAAGCAGTAATCCCCGAAAGAGAGCAAAACAATGACCTCTATTCATTAAGTAAAAGTATCATTATTAGTTTAGCAAGTAATAAGTGGTTAATTTATTATATAAAATGGGAGCTTTATCTCTTAGAGCAAATAGGCTACGGCTTAGATTTATCAAGATGTGCGGTAAGCGGTGATGTGAGTGATTTATTCTATGTTTCTCCTAAAACAGGAAAAGCTGTAACTAAGGAGGTAGGAGAACCTTATAAGAATAGGTTGTTAATTCTGCCGGATTTTTTAAAGCCACAATCACTGTCTATAATAGAAAATAGTGTCAGGAAACTGCCAAATTTTTCTGAAATATCGGTAGTCACTATAACTTCTAACTTCCCACAGCATAGTTCTGCTATAGATATTACTAATGCCCTTCAGTTAAGCAGTTATTTTCTTAATAAATTTTGTCACGAACATAGAAGAACTATGCCGTTATCTAGATTAAATTTTTTTAATAAATATCTCATAGAACAAAGCAATTCTGCTAAATAAACTCTGATTTCCTGCTAAAAATTAGCAAAAAGTAGCATAGATTATCATTACTAATCTCTAAGATATTCATTCAAGTTTAAGGATATAGCTAAGCTTATTTTAATTTTAAACTTTTGACATAATGAGCTTATTAACGGTAATGCTATCACGATTTTCAACTTAAGGCCTTGATTATGTGTTTATTACAGATAATAACTGTATTTTAAAAGAGGTAAAGCACAGTGTTAAATATTACAAAAATTATTCCTAATAAAAATAAATATAACCGAAGTATTTCTAAGTTCTTTTATATTAATAAACAAAAGTTATGCGATGGAGTTAGGTATAAGTTAGGAGAATATAAAGAGTAAGGATATGGATTTGCATTGATGTAGCAAAAGCAAATCAAGCAGACATAAATGCCGTAGTAGATTTAAGATTAAGTACATATTTTTATTTAGAAGTCCCAGCAGAATATGATTTACAATCACTAATAGACATCAGGAATGAGCAACATAAAAACAATAGAAGTAAATTCAACTAGTATCAATTTAAAAGCTAGTTATATATTCTAACAATGAGTAGTTCTTTTACTTAAAGCAAAATAAAAAAGAAAAGAACTCCGCAAGAAAATCCACGCCACTACAACTTCAGCACACAAAGTCTGTCCGAAAGGGCAGGGGGTTTAATATCCCAAAGGCATATATAAAATAAAATAGATTTTTAGAGAAAATATCTAAAACTATGTTATAATTAGCATATTAATTTTTAGATAAGAAGAGAATATATAATGGTTGGGATTGTAATAGGGGCTGATCAACGCGGTTTTAGATTAAAAGAATTTTTAAAAACTGCTTTAGAAGGGACACATAATTTTATAGATGTTGGTTCGTTTGATGAAAATAGTATAGATTATCCTGATATGGTATTAGATGCGGTAAAGAAACTAGAAGTTAATCCGCAAACTGTGGGAATTTTAATTTGTGGCTCTGGGATCGGTGTTGCAATTGCAGCTAATAGGTATAAATTTATAAGAGCTGCTTTAGTAAGAGATCAAGAATCTGCTGTTTCTGCTAAGGAGCATAATAATGCTAATGTAATATGTTTAGCTGCGGATAAAACATTACCTAAAGATGCTTTAGGTTTAGTAAAATTATTTTTAGATGCAAAATTTTTAGAAGGTAGACATTTATCAAGAGTAGAAAAATTACAAAAATTGGGAGGCTAATACTTAGTGCCTAATTATAATAAACAACTAACCGTAGAACAGAATTTTTTTAATAATTCTTTAGAACAGCAAGATGATGTTTTATTAAAACTTATTAATAAAGAACTTAGTAGAGAGCAATATACTATTGAACTCATTGCTTCTGAGAATATTGTTTCAAAAGCAGTATTAGAGGCACAGGGAAGTATTCTTACTAATAAGTATGCAGAAGGTTATCCTTTAAAAAGATATTACGGGGGATGTGAAGTTGTAGATGAAATAGAAACATTGGCAATATCACGTGCTAAAGAATTATTCTCAGCAGAATTTGTAAATGTACAACCGCATTCAGGTAGTCAGGCTAATATGGCTGTGTATTTTGCTTTATTAAATCCTCATGATTCAATTTTAGGAATGTCGTTAAATTCAGGGGGGCATTTAACCCACGGGGCAAAGGTATCAGTTTCTGGGAAATGGCTTAATGCAACAGCTTATGAGGTAGATAAAGTAACTCAGGAAATCAACTATGAAGTAGTAGAAGCACTAGCTATTGAGCATAAACCCAAGCTAATTATCGCAGGAGGGAGTGCTTATTCTAAAATTATTGATTTTAATAAATTTAAAGAAATATCTAAAAAAGCCGGTGCGTATTTTATGGTAGACATGGCACATTTTGCTGGAATTGTAGCCACAGGTTTGTATCCTAACCCTCTGAAATATGCTGATATTGTAACTTCTACCACCCATAAAACTCTCAGGGGTCCTAGGGGCGGTTTAATTCTTACTAATAATGCTGAGATAGCTAAAAAGATTAACCCAGCAATTTTCCCAGGAATCCAAGGAGGACCTTTGATGCATATTATAGCTGCTAAGGCTGTGGCTTTTAAGGAAGCATTAACTAATGAATATAAAAAGTATATTTCCCAGATGTTAATTAATGCTAAAACCATGGTAAATTTCTTTATAGAAAATAATCTTAAAATAGTATCAAACGGCACTGAGACTCATCTTTTTTCTATTGATTTAACTTCTACCGGCTTAACCGGTAAAATAGTTGAGAATATACTTGATGAGGTTGCAATTACCTGTAATAAAAACTCTATTCCTTATGATCTAAAATCAGCGTTTTTAACTTCCGGAATTAGAATAGGAACCCCAGCTATAACAACCAGAGGTTTTACAGAAAAAGAAGTTTTGCAAGTAGCACGTGCTATTCTTAGGGTTATACAGAGCATAAATTCTGAAAGTTTAACCTTAGATTTGACCCTAAAACAACAAATAAGAGCTGAAATGCAGGATCTTTGTAAAAAATTTCCTATTTATTAAAAAATGAAGAAACTAAAATTATATTTATTTTAGTAGTATATTAAAAGATTAATAATATGAACCAAAAACCAGAAGCAGGATTTTCTGCCAGAGCTATGTCTAGAGTGGCTGCAATTCAAATTCTAACAGCTTTAAAAATACACCCTAAATCTAGTAATCAACAAGAAATTATAGATAAATTTCTTATAGGAAAAATGTGGCGAATAGGCTTACGGGAACAAAATATTTATTGTAAAGATATAGATAAGATCTTTTTATTGGAAATTATTAAAGAAGTGCAAAAAAAAGAGGAATTACTCTCTGAAATGCTAAAGAGTAGTTGTAGGGCAGATATAGATTTACAACAAATGGACCCTTTATTTAGTATAATATTAAAAGTAGCCACATGGGAATTATTAGAGTTTAAAGAAAATTCAGCTAATTTTTTAATTAGACAATACGGAGTTGTAGCCGAATTATTTTTTATTCCAAGTAATGTTTCATTAATTATAGCAATCATGTATGATTTAGCTAAAAAGATTAGAGATAATGAAGTTATACATTAAGAATTTTCTAAAATTGATAAATAATAAGATATATTAAATAGTAATGATAAAAAGAAAAAATTATGTTTATTAATGAATATCAGCTGATAGATAAATATTTTAAACCGTTAGCTCAAAAAAATAAACTAGCTTTTAATTTAGAAGATGATGCATCTCTATTTACATTAAAAGGAAATATTAAAGGAGTTATTACCACAGATACACTTATTGCCGAAAAACATTTTGTAATAAGCAATACTCCGGAGAGTATAGCGGCTAAAGCTTTAGGAGTTAATTTATCAGATTTAGCAGCTATGGGAGCAACCCCTAAGTTTTTTACTCTCTCTTTAGCATTAGCAGAGCAACAACCTATAACAGAAAACTGGATTAGGAAATTTTGTGAAAGTTTAAATGAATTACAGAATAAGTATAAATGTTATCTAATAGGAGGAGACACCACTTTAGGTGAAGGAAAACTTACTATTACTATTACTGCAGTGGGTGAAATTCCACACAAACAAAAACCTTTATTGCGTAGTAAAGCTAAAGAGGGGGATGCAATTTTTGTTAGTAATACCATAGGTGATGCTTATCTGGGATTAAAACTACTACAAAACCCTAATGATAATCTATTCAAAGATCTAACTACTGTAGAAAAAGAATTTTTAATTAATAGCTCTTGTTCCCCTAATCCTCAGGTAGCTTTAGGTACTTTTTTACCTATGTATAGTAGATGTTGTTCTGATATATCCGATGGGTTAGCTATAGATTTAGAAAGAATAGGTACTTTATCTAAGGTAAGCTGTGAAATTTTTCTTAATAAAATTCCTTTATCTAGTGGAGCTACTAAGGTATGTAATGATAATCCTTTAGAGATTACTAACCTAATTAGTGGGGGAGATGATTATCAATTAATATTTACAATCCCGTATAAAAATAGAATTAAATTTCTATTAGCTTTAAGTAAAAGTATGACCAGAATTACCCAAATAGGACAAATACAACCCTATAGCGGTACCTCATTAATTGTAAGAGATAGTAGTAACCAAATAGTTACCCTTGCCAAAAAAGGATTTACTCACTTTTAAGTAGTGTAGTATAAAAAATAGCACTACTAAGAACAGCAAAAGCTCTTTATAAGAAATATCTATTTTATTATTACTCATAATATAAATATTAATATATTATATCACATAATTAATATGTCTATAACACATACAATTTAATCATCTTACACGGTTATAGATAAATCCTTACTTCTTCGCTATTTATAAAATTATTAATTTCTTTATTGAAAAACCGTAACTATCAACCTATTATAATAATAAGTTAGTAATTATATAGGATATCTTAAAAACATGTTGTTTTCTAAATACTTTTTACCCCTAATTAAAGAAAATCCTAAGGAAGCCGCTATAGTTTCTCATTCTTTAATGCTTAAATGTGCTATGATTAGGCAAAATTCAGCCGGTATCTATACTTTTCTTCCGATGGGCTTAAAAGTCTTACAAAATATTAGTAATATTATTAGAGATGAACTTAATAAAACAGGAGCATGTGAAATTTTAATGTCTACTATTCAAACTGCTACACTTTGGAAAGAAAGCGGTCGGTACGATGACTATGGAAAAGAGATGCTTAGAATAACAGATAGACATCAGAAAGAATTGTTGTACGGTCCTACTAATGAAGAGCAAATCAGCCAAATTATAAGGGATAATACCCAAAGTTATAAAGATTTTCCTTTAAATTTATATCAAATTCAATGGAAGTTCCGAGATGAAGTTAGACCAAGATTTGGCTTAATGCGAGGGCGAGAATTTTTAATGAAGGATGCTTATTCCTTTGATTTAACAAAAGAAGAGGGATTAATTAGCTATAAAAAGATGTTTGTTTGTTACCTTAAAATTTTTGAAAGATTAGGATTACAAGCTATACCTATGCAGGCTGATACCGGACCAATCGGAGGTGATAACAGTCATGAATTCATTATTTTAGCAAATACCGGAGAAAGTGAAGTTTATTGTGATAAAAGAATCTTAGAATTAAATTTATTTGAAAAACTGGTAAATTATGAGGACAATCTAGATAATATTATACAGTCTTATACTAAGCTTTATGCGGTAACTGAAGATAAATTTAATGAAAATGATAATGATTATTTAAAAAATAAAGAATATATTATTCAAAAACGAGGCATAGAAGTCGGGCATGTCTTTTGGTTTGCTGATAAATATAGCTCTCCTATGGGTTTAAAAGTACAAAACGCCCAAGGTGATCAAGTAACACCACTGATGGGTTCTTACGGGATAGGAATATCACGCTTGCTTGGTGCTATAATTGAGGCAACCCATGATGCTAAGGGTATTGTTTGGCATAAAGCTATAGCTCCTTTTTTAGTTATGATTAATCCTTTAACGCTTGATAAGGATGTTTATGATTTAGCTAATAAAATATATCAAGAATTAATTAGCAAAGGGATTGATACTATGCTTTATGATAAAGCAGATACCATAGGAACAAAATTAAATACGGCTGATTTGTTAGGCTTTCCTTATCAAATTAATATTGGAAGTAAGGGTCTTGTTAAGAGAATATTGGAATTTAAAATTAGAAAAACCGGACAAATAATAGAAATTCCTATGGATAGTAATATAGATTATATAATTACTCTAATAAATGCTAATTAGGAAAGACATGTTTTTATTTTCTAAACTAGAGATTTTTATTGCTTTCAGATATCTTAAGACTAAAAGAAAAGAGAGTTTTATTTCCTTTATATCAATGTGCTCATTAGTAGGGATTGTCTTAGGCATAGGTGCATTAATTAGTATTATGTCGGTTATGAATGGCTTCAGGGCGGAGATGGTAAATAATCTAATAGGCTTTAATGGGCATGTTATAGTTACCGGTAAAGAACATAATTATCTTGATAACTACAATAGCTATTTGGAAAAATTTAAAACTTTAGCTAAGGTAAAATCTGTAGGAGCAATTATTGACAGCCAAGTATTAATTAATGCTAAGGGCTTTAGTACTGGAAGTTTAGTTAGGGCAATGGATTTCTCTGATATAAAAAATCGTCCTATTTTAATTAGTAATTTAAGCTCACAAAAACTACCTGATTTTGCTAAAGGAGAGAGGGTAGCAATAATAGGTAAATGGTTAGCTCTTAATTTAAGATTAAATATAGGAGATAATTTTACCATAATTTCTCCTAACGGAATCACCACAATATTTGGTTCAACCCCAAGATCTACTACTTTTAGGGTAATAGCAACCTTTAATACTGGAATGTATGAATATGATAATAATATGATAATTATTCCACTTAGTATGGGGCAGGAACTTTTTAACTTTAAGGGGTTCACTCAAAAAATAGAAATTTTTACGGATATTCCTCAGAATAGTACCTTAATAAAAAATACTCTTAATAAAGAGTTCCCTAAGATTGCTGTAAGAACTTGGCAGGAGAGCAATCATTACTTTATGTCGGCTTTGGATATGGAAAGAAATGTAATGTTTTTAATATTAAGCTTAATTATTCTCATTGCTAATTTTAATATAATTTCTGGGCTTGTAATGTTAGTAAAGAGTAAGTATAAAGAAATTGCTATTTTAAGAACACTAGGACTCTCTCAAAAAAATATTAAAAATATTTTTTTACTAATCGGTTTAAAAATAGGTTTTCTAGGGACATTTTATGGTACGATTTTAGGTTTATTAATAGCGTATTTTGCAGAAGATATCAGGCAATTTATTTACCTAATTTTTAAAATTAATATTTTTGCAGAACAAATCTACTCTTTAAATAAACTACCCTCTGTTATTAATGTTTATCAAATAATTACTATTGTGGTTATGGCTTTGCTAAGTTCCTTCTTAGCTACTCTATATCCCTCATACAAGGCTGCAAAAATAGACCCAGCTAAAGGCTTAAAATATGACTAAACTAATTTTAGAAGCAAAAGCTATAAGAAAATCTTATAGTATTGCTAATAAGAAATATCTTATTTTTCAGGATTTAAACTTTTCTCTAAAAAAATCAGAAATTATAGCACTAATAGGACCAAGTGGCTCGGGTAAAACTAGTTTATTAAATATTCTAGGGTTATTAGATAATGAATTTAGCGGTGAGTTAAAAATAGCAGAAACTACTTGTAAGAATTTAAAAGATGAGGCTAAAAATAAAATCAGAATGCATAATTTAGGCTTTGTTTTTCAATTTCATCATTTATTACCAGATTTTACAGCTTTGGAGAATATTATGATTCCACAAATGTTAATCAAAACCAAACAGCAATATGAGATAAAAGCCAGAGCAAAAGATCTCTTAAGTAGAGTAGGATTAAAAGATAGAATGTATAGTTATCCCTCACAGTTATCAGGCGGAGAACAACAGAGAGTTGCCATAGTGAGAGCTCTGGTTAATTACCCCAAAATTCTTATAGCCGATGAACCAACGGGTAATTTAGATGTAAAGAATGCAAGCAGTTTCTTTAAATTAATTTTAGAGTTAGTTACACAGGAGGGTTTAGCATGTATTGTAGCTAGTCATGATTTAAACCTTATAAAAAATATACCTATAAGATATCAAATTGCTAAGCATAATTTGATAAGGGTAGAGAATGTTTAGTTTTATACATTTACGTTGCCATACTAATTATTCTATCGGAGAAGGATTAAACCTAGTAGCAGAATTACCTGAACTGTGTTTAAAACATAAAATGCCTGCCTTGGCTATTAGTGATACTAATAATATGTTCGGCGTTAGGGAATTTTCAAGTAAACTCTCAAGTAAAGGTATACAACCCATTATTGGTATGCAAATAAGCGTATTATACAATATAGATAATAATATTACTGATAATATGGTTAATAATTATCTATTAGGGAATGTGGTATTGTTAGCTACCTCTGAGGTTGGTTACTTAAATTTACTTAAATTGCACTCCATTGCTTATTTGCAGAAAAAGGTTACTAACATTTCTGAGATTTATATTGTTTATAAAGATCTCTTAATTTATTCAAAGGATGTTATTTGTTTGAGCGGGGGGAGTAATGGTTTATTAGCTAAGTCTATTGTAGTTAAGCAAGAAAAAATTAGTAACTTATTACTTGCAGAATTAAAAGAAGCTTTTAGAGATAATCTTTTTATAGAATTACACAGGCATTATGTAGAAGTTGATACTATAGTAGAGCCAACCTTACTGGATTTAGCTATCAAGTATAATGTGCCTATTGTGGCAACTAATGATGTATTTTATAAATACAAAATCGATTACGAAGCTAGTGATGTTTTACTATGTATTGGTGAGGGAAAAACTCTCAATGAAGTTTCACGGAAACAGTTAACTAAACATCATTACTTTAAAAGTCCGCTTGAGATGTTAGAACTTTTTAAAGATTTACCGGAAAGTACGGCTAATACTTTATATATAGCTCAAAAATGTACTTTTATTGTAGAGAAAAAACAACCGGTCCTCCCTAAATATTCAGAGGATGAAGAAACTTTAATTAAAGAACTCTCAAAAGCAGGATTACAAAGAAGGCTAGTAGAAGAAGGTATAATCTTAAAAGAGATTAATGTTGCTCTTAATAAACCAGAGATAGATATAGCTACTGCTAATATGCTGCAGGTAGAGGAAAAACCTCTTAAGCAACAGTCTAGTTCAAACTTAGAAATATCTCAGGACATTTATACTAAACGCTTGGAGTATGAGTTAGAAGTTATTACTAATATGGGCTTTGAAGGTTATTTCTTAATTGTGTCAGATTTTATAAAATGGGCAAAAGAATCTGATATTCCCGTTGGTCCTGGTAGAGGCTCTGGAGCAGGTTCTTTAGTAGCATGGGCTTTAAATATTACTGATGTTAATCCTATACGTTTTGGTTTACTATTTGAGAGATTTTTAAATCCTGATAGGATTTCTATGCCGGATTTTGATATTGATTTTTGCCAAGAACGTAGAGATGAGGTAATTAATTATGTAAAAAATAAATATGGGGAAGATAAAGTATCTCATATTATTACCTTTGGAACTCTCCAAACTAGAGCAGCACTTAGGGATGTAGGCAGGGCATTAGGAATGAGTTATATAGAGGTTGATAGTATCTGTAAAAGGATTCCTCATAGTGCTCCTAGTAATCCTATTACCATAAGAAAGGTTATTGATGAAGATAAAAATCTACAAGATGATATTGCTAAAAATGCAAAAGTAGGACGTTTGTTTGAGATAGCAGAAAAATTAGAAGGCTTTTATAGGAATGTTTCTACCCATGCCGCAGGAGTAATTATAGCTCCAGAGGCTTTAGATAAAATTGTACCTCTTTATTATGACAAAGATTCAAGTTTACCTTCAGCAGGCTTTAATATGAAGTTTGTAGAAGACTCAGGGTTAATTAAATTTGATTTTTTAGGGCTAAAAACCCTAACCGTAATTCATGATATTGTTAAACTTGTTAAGGAAATAGAAGATGATGATTTAAATGTACTCTCTTTTCCTCTTATTGAGCCTAAAATCGGAGCAATTATAGGAGCTGGTGAAACTTTAGGAATATTTCAACTAGAGAGTAAGGGCATGCGAGATATTCTAAAGCAGATAAAACCTGATAGAATTGAAGATATCATTGCTATTATTTCTTTATACAGACCAGGACCCATGGAGAATATTCCGACATATATTAATAGAAAATCCGGTAAGGAACAAATAACATACTTACATCCTAAAATGTCTGATATTTTAGCAGAAACTTACGGTATTATGATTTATCAGGAACAAGTTATGCAAGTAGCACAAGTTTTAGCCGGTTATTCCTTAGGAGAAGCTGATCTTTTAAGAAGAGCTATGGGGAAAAAAGATCCTAAAGAGATGCAACAACAAAAAACTAAATTTGTAGAAGGTGCTTATGCTAATAAGATTAATAAAACGTTGGCAGAGGAAATTTTCGAATTAGTGGCTAAATTTGCAGGTTACGGCTTTAATAAATCCCATGCAACGGCTTATGCTTTAATTTCATGGCAAACTGCTTATTTAAAAGTTTTTTATAAGGCAGAATTTATTGCAATATCTATGAGTTATGAGTTAAATGATCTAGCTAAACTCTTAGAATTTGTAGAAGAAGCCAAGCGTGCTAAAATTACTATTTTACCACCGAATATTAATAAACCTAGTGTTAAATTTCAAATAGAAAAAGACGAATTTGGTAATAAAGCTATTAGATATTGTTTAAACGCTTTAAAAGGAATTAATCAACATTTATTAGTTTATGCTAAAACGGATGTTGTAGAACAGGGTAATTATAACTCTATTGAGAATTTCTTAAGCAGAATTCCAAGAAATTTAATTAATAAAAAAAGTTTAGAGGCATTATTTAAAGCAGGAGCTTTTGATGAATTAGAACCAAATCGTAAAAAATTAGTTGAAAATATAGGAAAGATGATAGATTTTAGTATTTTAATAACAGAATCTAAAAACAGCATCCAAATTGGTCTTTTTGGCGAAGTAGATAGCATCGATAATAGTATTACCCTAAAAATGCAAGATACTAACCCTTATACCCTACAAGAGCAAATGTTAGAGGAAAGTAATATTATAGGTTTTTTCTTTTCCAATCATCCATTGTCTGAATATGAGAAGATTATTAGTAAAAGTAGTATTAAGTACTATAATGATGTACTTGCGGATAAAAAAACTAATGCTACTATTACGGCTTGTTTAATGAAGATAAAGGTAAGTAAAACTAAAACCGGTACTAGATTTGCTACACTTACTTTATCTGATATGCAGAGTGTTTTTGAATTAATTATTTTCGGAGAAAAGTATTTTCAATTTAGAACACTTCTACATGAAGGTACTATTTATATT
>NZ_DBKDTU010000190.1:0-6589 GCF_055505085.1 Candidatus Hepatincolaceae symbiont of Strigamia maritima | reverse complement strand
ATTGTAAGGCGATTCATTATATAGGCAAGTAATAAGTTTTTAAAAGACTATTAAACAATTATTAAAAATTTTAGTTTTATTAATAATTTATTTTATCAATAAAAAGAAACTAATAATTGTTAGAGTATATGCAAAGTATGGTCCGAATAAAAATTTATTTATCTTGGATTCTGGAGCAAAACCAAAGCCATAAATAAATAAACAACATATCCCAAAAAATAGTAAGGTAGCATAAAAATGTTTAATCCCTGTAATATCACTAAAGAAATACGGATACAGCCATACTAAACTTACAAGACTTATAGCAATTATTAAAGCTAGATTTCGTAGCACGGGATTAAGCACTGTAACGTTAACCTTTACTATCTCAGATTACTTTTTTAATTAAAATTATACATCATCGAAGACTTTATGTTCTGCAATTATTACGCAAATAACCGTAATCGCTATTACTGAAACTAACAGGAATAAATATATCATTTTTTTAGCCTTATTTTAATATGAACTTGTATTATCTCTAACATCTTTAGCAGTTACCTTTCCTCGTAATACTCTAAATACCCAAGAGGTATAAAAAATAATCAGCGGTATAAAAATAGCTGTGGAAAATAACATAAATTCTAGTGTAGCACGTGAAGATGAGGCATCCCAAACAGTTAAACTATGACTAGGATTTGAACTTGATGGTAAAATAAAAGGAAATATTCCCACCCCAACAGTTGCTACTACCCCAAACACTGCAGTTGCACTGGTAATAAAGGCTCTACCGTATTTCTTAACCTTAAGCAATAAAATAGTAGTTAAGGAACCTATAATTACTAAAATAGGAGCTATCCATACCCAAAGCATATTATTAAAATTAAATCCCCATGCTCCGGCTTCAATGATTGCCTCTTTATAAATAGGATTAGAAGGACCACTAGTATTAATTTGGCTTACTATTTTATAGCCGTTTATATTAAAAGTCCAAACACTCGCTGTAATATATAAAACTATTAAGAGTAATGCAGCTTTAATAGCAATATTCTCAGCCCTCTGAGAGATGGGATCTTCAGTTTTAAGAGCCGTATAAACCCCACCGTGCATTATTAACATTACTACACTAATTACTCCTATAAATAAAGCATATGGATTAAATAAATTAAAAAAATTTCCTGAATATGTAATCTCTAAAGTATCCTTATCAAAGGTAAAAGGAACTCCTAAAATCACATTCCCCATAGCTATCCCGCACACTAATGCCGGAACGAAACCACTGAAAAAATGACAGTAATCCCAAAATCTTTTCCAAATAACATTATCTACCTTACTTCTATATTTAAAAGCAACCGGCCTTAAAATTAGAGCAACTAATAATAAAAACATGGCAATATAAAACCCTGAAAAACTCACCGCATAAACATACGGCCATGCTGCAAACAGAGCCCCTCCCCCTACAATAAGCCATACCTGATTCCCTTCCCAAAAAGGACCTATGGTATTTATAACTATTCTTTTCTCGGTATCAGTTGTTGTAATAAAGTTTAATAGGGTGGTTACTCCTAAATCAAAACCATCCATAATCGCAAACCCGATTAATAGTATTCCTAGTAATATCCACCACAATATTCTTAAGGTTTCATAATCGAACATAATCTTTTCTCCTTAAAGGTTAATATGCATGGTTTTTATTTTTAGTACCATCGGGACCTATTTTAATATATTTTACCATTAAATAAAAATCTACTGCCACTAAAGCACTATAAACCACAACAAACCCTAATAATGAAAAACCTACATGTACTGCCGGAATATTAGAAGCTCCCAGAAAAGTCGGTAATACTCCCTGAATAACCCACGGTTGCCTCCCATATTCCGTAACAAACCATCCTGCATAAATAGCAATCCACGGCAGTGGTAACATAATTAATGAACTTATTAGTACCCATCTGGCATTCATAATAGTATTTTTATAAGATTTAATTAATACGATTGCAAAATAGGCAATAAATAAAAACCCCAACCCTACCATGATTCTAAAAGCTAAAAATAATGGCAAGACTGTTGGAATAGTAAATTCTGCAGCGGCTTGTATGTCTGCATCAGTTGCTTTACTAATATCAGGGATAAACTTCTTAAGGAGTAAACTATATCCTAAATTTTTTACATTTGCCTGAAATTCTGCATTGGCAACCTCATTATTCTTATCTTTCTTAAGAAGAATTAAAGCCTTATGTGCTATAATCCCACTTCTGATTTTTTGCTCATTCTGTTTAATTATATCCTTGATCCCAAATAACTTCTCCGTAGTAGAATGAGTCATAATTAACCCTAACACCCCAGGTATAGTAATTTCAAAGTCGTTCTTTTTTTCTGCAAAGTTAGGAAGGGCAATTACATGAAACCCCGCAGGAGCTTCTTCGGTTTCCCACATAGCCTCAAATGCCGCAAGTTTCGTAGGTTGAATATCTTTTAATAAAATTCCCTTCATATCACCACTAATAGCAGTGAGTAATACTGAGATTAAACCTACTACTGAGGCAATGAGAATTGAGGTTTTAGCAAATAAAATATTTCGCTTCTTTAAAAGATAGAAAGAACTAATCGCAACTACAAACATTGCCCCCAAACTATAACTTGCGGTTAAAGTATGAAAAAATGTAGTTTGAGCTGCCGGATTAAAGATTAATTCACTAAAACTAGTTACTTCCATACGCATAGTTTCGTAATTGAAATAAGAGCCTACAGGATTTTGCATCCACCCATTAGCAATTAAAATCCATAATCCCGAAAAACTTGTCCCTAAAAATACTAACCAAGTTACCATACAATGTTTTACTTTTGAGAGTTTATCCCAGCCGAAAAAGAATAACCCAATAAAAGTTGCCTCTAGAAAAAATGCCATTAAACCTTCAAGTGCTAAAGGTGCCCCAAATACATCGCCTACATAATGTGAATAATAAGCCCAATTAGTACCGAATTGAAATTCCATAGGAATTCCTGTGGCAACTCCCATAGCAAAATTAATCCCGAAAATTAATCCCCAGAATTTCACCATATCTTTATAAATTTCTTTACCTGTTCTTACATAAATAGTTTCCATAATAGCCATGATTAAGGATAAACCTAAGGTTAAAGGTACGAATATAAAATGAATAAATATTGTATATGCAAATTGTAATCTTGATAAAATTACCGTGTCGAGTCCTAAACTTTCTAGCATACGGTTACCTCTCTTTCTTGATTCCTATTTGTTGCTCTAATTTATTTGCATCCACTTTTATCCTATACTGCGGACTAAAAAAATAGATAAATAATATAGTTAAGGCAATAACTTTTAAGATAATAACAATAAACATCTGTTTAAATACCTTATTCCGAAATAAGCTTATTATAAAGGTATGACTATCTTTATTGTGTTGCATATAAAACCTAGTATTTTAATAAAGATAATATATTTTTAATCAGATTGTCAACCCAATAAAGTCACATGTATCTATTAATTAATTTTATCTTATATTGTATAAATATATAAATCTATTGTATGGATAAGATACTATAGAATATTTTTTTTATGAAAGTTATATATTTCCTGCCCAATATTGAATATAGAATCTATAACTTTTATATTTGCCAGTTCAAATAATGCAATTTTATTCTTTGAGGTTCCTTTGTTTGCTGAAATTACTGCTCCTGCTGATAACCCAAACTTTTCCTCTTCAAAAACCTCTTCTCCTGGGAAATAGGCAAAGATTTTTTTAGTTTTAGCCAGTTCTTGTAATACTTCAAGTGCTTCTTCTTCTAAGTCTCCGCCAATTTCTCCTAATAATAATACAGCTTTTGTTTGTGTATCTTTAGCTATTTCCTTTAATACTTGTAAAAAAGACATTCCTACAATAGCATCTCCGCCAATACTAAGACACAATCTCTGCCCCAATTTAAATTTATTAAGCTGTTTTGCGGACTCATAAATTAATGCACCGGTTCTACCGAGTATGGTAATATTACCAGACTGAAAATAATTAGGATTCATTAACCCTATACTACACATCCCAGGATTAATAATCCCTAAAGAACCAGGACCAAGCAATTTAGTTTTAGAGTTTTTTACAATTCTTTTTATTTTAATTACATCATTAATTCTCATATCCATAGTGGTACAAATTACTAAAGGTACTTCTTGTGATACCGCTTCTAAAATACAATCAACGGCTATTTCACTCTGAGCATAAATAATAGAGGCATCAATATAGGTTTCTTCTTTTATTTGCTCTATAGAAAAAAATTTTTTTACAGATATGACGCCTTCATCATAAAGTACGGAACCTACTAAATTAGTACCTCCTTCTATCATCTGTTGTATATAAAATTGTGCTTTTTGAGTTGCTACACCTTGATACACAATTTTACTCTCTTTATGCAATAAAACTCCCATTTTCTATGATACCTTTATTATTGTTTTAGCTTGTTCTATGGCTAAACTAATTTCATCATAAACAAACATATTATTATAAATTTCTTGATTGTTAAGATCTTGCTCCTGTAATTCTAGAAATACCTCTGTATTTCCAAGTAATACTACCGGAACTTTTATTCTATATTGTTGAATAAAATCTCTTATATGCTCTAAATAAACTTTGCTATCAAGTACTGAACCCACTATTATCAAAAGAATTACCTGCATTTTTTTATTAAAATGAATTATTGAAAAAGCCTCTTTAATTTTATCAATATCAGCTACAACCGAAACATCAACTAATTGATTAATTTGTAATTTTTCTTTTACTAAAACATCGTATATAGCAAGACCTAAATCGCTCCCGTTAAAGATTACACTAAGAGGATTATCTATATTTAATTGATTAAATCCTAAAGATTGCCTAATAGCACTGATTTTACTCTGCTCATTTGCACCATAGGTATGTAATAAAGTTTTTACTAAAGGATTATTTTTTGCAGAACTATCATCAATAATAATATTAGCATCTTTAATAAAAAATTTGTCTTCAGTTTTTATGATTTCATATACATCAAGTAGGGAGGCATCAACTGCTATAAAAAATTTATATAAATTAGCTACAAAGTCAACAAACGCCTGTTTAGTATGAGTAATATTAAATTTTTTTAAAACTTGTTTAATTTGCCACGCTTGAATCCCTAAATAATAATCAATTTTTATAGCTATAGTATCCTCTTCTTTTATAGTTTCTGCTGTTAAACTTTTGTTACTAACCATTAGAATTATTTGGGCATAATTTCTATCAATAAAAAATTTTAAAGATAATTTATTCTGAGCATTAGGAAGTTTTTCTACATATAACTTCACTGCTTTTATATTTGTATCTTCTGACTCTGCAATAGTTTTAAAGATATTATCAATACTGGTTTCTAAATCTTTATCCGCAACTACTGTTGCTAATTTCTTACTATTTAAATTACTACCATCAAAAATAGGTGTAATCACCCATTGTTCAGCATCTTTTATAAAACTTCTAATCCTATGCTTTTGCTCAGGATTAAAAATTACCCTACCTTCTAAAGAAGGTACCTTATAACGCTTGAGTAAGGATTTAATATGATAACTATCTAAATACATTTTTTCTCTTCTTGTTAACTATTATATGTAATTTTTATTTTATATTTTTATGATTGTTTCCGAATTTTAACTAATTCTTCTGCTATTTGTACTGCATTTAGGGCTCCTCCTTTTCTAAGATTATCTATAACTACCCACATATTTAAGGTATTTTTTAAGGAACTATCTTCTCTAATTCTGCTAACATAAATATTATCTTCTCCTGCAACCTCTAAAGGTGTTACATACCCTTCATTCTGCCTAAAATCTACAACTGATACTCCGGCTGTGGTTTTTAAAATTTCTCGAGCAACATGTTCAGTAATAGGTTTTGCAAACTCTACATTTACAGCTAAAGAATGCCCTATAAAAACTGGAACTCTAACACAAGTAACCGCAAGCTTAATTTTGGAATCAAGAATTTTTTGAGTTTCTGTTATCATTTTCCATTCTTCTTTAGTACTCCCGTCTTTCATGAAAATATCAATATGCGGAATTAAGTTAAAAGCTATTTGCTTAGTAAAAAAAATTTTATGACTTAGGGGATTTTGCTGTATATAAATACTTTTAGTTTGGTGAAATAACTCATCCATAGCCTCACTACCTGCCCCAGATACAGACTGATAAGTAGCCACAACTATACGTTTAATTTGATACTTCTTATGCATTGCTGCTAAGGGTACTACTAACCCTATAGTTGAGCAATTAGGATTAGCAATTATTCCTTTATTAGTATATTTAGCAAGATCCTGAGGGTTTACTTCCGGAATAATCAATGGTATATCTGGATCCATTCTAAAAAAAGAAGTATTATCAATTACTATAGCTCCGCTTTTTACAGCCATCGGCATAAATTTTTTAGATATTCCTGCTCCGGCAGAAGCTAAAACTATATCTACCTGTGAGAAATCAAAAGCTTCAATATTTTCAACCTTTAGTACCATATTATCCCCAAAAGCTACTTCTTTTCCAATTGAAGCAGCCGATGCTATTGCATAGAGATCGGAAGAGCGTCGTGTAGGGAAAGAGTGTAGA
>NZ_DBKDTU010000189.1:0-1455 GCF_055505085.1 Candidatus Hepatincolaceae symbiont of Strigamia maritima | reverse complement strand
GATCTACACTCTTTCCCTACACGACGCTCTTCCGATCTTTTTTCTATTTATTCGCATTTTTTGTATTTATTTTTATTCACATACCTAGTTGCTATTCCCATTATATACTGCCTCATTACAGCTATTTCAATAACTTTAATATTTTAGAATTATTCTTAAGCACCTGATTAGTAAGAGCAATTTCATAAACAGAAATTCCCAATAAATCCTGAGCTTTTCTATTTGCCCCGTGTTTAATCAACAATTCTATAATTTTAGGATTTTTAGTAGATTTAGCAGCTATCATTAACGCAGTTACCTTATCTTTATTAGTATAATTAATTTCTGCACCTTGGTTGATAAGTTTTGTTATAATTTTTTCATCATTAACCATAGACGCTGCCAGCATTAATACTGAAATACCACTTTTTGTTTTAGCATTAGCATTAGCCCCATTTTTTAAAAGTTCTACAATATAAGTATAATTATTTCCTGAGAGCATTGCTAACATCAGAGGGGTATAACCAAAAGTATCCTTATTATTAATATCAACCCCATACTCTATTAATAGGGGTACTATTTTAGGGTTACTATTAAAAGTTGCTGAAATTGCCATTGCATTGCGTTTAACATCATCATGAGACATAGGATTCGCCCCAAGATTTAGCATATTTTTAATAATGTTTAAGTTACCAGTTTTCACAGTTTTTAAAAAAAGCTCATCTGATACCTCTAAAGTAGTAAAGACTACTTCTTTTTGAATAATTTTAGTAGCTATATTTTTTGGTTTACTTAGAAATATTATAATAGCAAAAAATACAAAACATAAAAATACTAATAACTTTAAATGAAGTTTAGTGTTTTTATACTTATAGAAAATAGTTAATAAATATTGCCTAATTGTCTTTAACATTGAATAAATTCAATTTTATAGCCGTTGGGGTCTTTAATAAATGCTATTAGTGAATTATTAGCATTCATTTTATGTGGTTCACTTAAAACCTCAGCCCCTTTTTCTTTTGCTTTGGTTACCGCTAAGTTAATGTCGCTTACTCCTATGGCAATATGACCATAGGCTGTGCCTAATTCATAATTACTTATTCCCCAATTATAAGTTAATTCTATTTGCGGTGCAAATTTTTCCTGTGAATACCCTAAAAATACTAATGTAAACTTACCTTTTTCATTATCTTTTCTTCTAATTACCTGCATACCGAGCACATCTTCATAAAACTTTATAGATTCTTCTAAATTATTAACTCTTATCATAGTGTGTAAAAACTTGTGTTCTAACATAATTAAATTTCTCCGTTAATGATTTCTTTTACGATTTTTGCAGCCCTACAACTAGGCTTAAAAGTATTATACCCTAATTTTTGCAAAACTCCCGTAACTTCTGTTTGTTGTTCTTTAGTAAATTTCTGATTATTAAAGATCGGAAGAGCGTCGTGTAGGGAAAGAGTGTAGATCTCGGTG
>NZ_DBKDTU010000188.1:0-6601 GCF_055505085.1 Candidatus Hepatincolaceae symbiont of Strigamia maritima | reverse complement strand
TATAAAAGTTCATAGATATATATTTTTTAATACCCAACTTCTCTAAAGCAAAACATGGTTTATTAAATAAATCTGATGTATATATTAATGAGGAAACTCCCTGAACAATAATAGCATCAATATACTGTAAAAAATAAACAGCATCAAAGTGCTTAATAATAGGTATATAATTTTGATAGGTATTTAATAAATTTATTTTCTTCTCAGTTGCAGGACTGAGCTTATGAAACAATACAATTATACCTATATCACAAGGTACCTTAGCAAATACATCTTCAATAAGGTGTATTTGACTAATATATTTAGTATTATCGGCAACCAAAAATCCTTCTGGTATTGACAAAGCCAATAAAATAATTTTTTTAAACTTCTTACGATAATAGTTTATATTTTCACAAATATCAGGGTTTCTATATTGTAATAATAGAGATTCTTTTAAATTATTAAATTGAGTTAGATCTTTTGTAGTTAATTTTAAATTATTAATCTCATCATAATATTTATTAGCAATCCCTTCAATAAATCTAGTATTATCTAATAAAATGTCTTCTCCTTTTAATCTTAATAATGGGTTAAAATAAGTATTAACAATAACAGTTTTTGGAAAAAGATGCAAAAAATGTTCTGTAGGACTCTCATAGGAAAGTATTAGATCTGGGTAGAAACCATTAAGCTTTTTATAGTATAAATCTTTATATTTTTGTACTTCTTCAGTATGAAGAGTATTAAAAAATAATTTGCTTTGGGCAGTTATAATATTATCTTCCACTAGTTGTAATTCTTCTTCAGATATAATAATAATATTATTATTAACTTCTGCTGATTTGATTATTTTTAGAGTTTCAGTATCCATCATGTTTTGCAAAGCATATTTATAACTTCTTGATCCTACTAGAATTTTTACTTTTAAAGTATTGGGTTTCTTTTCAGATAATTCAAATAATTTTATAGGGAATCTAAAAGTTATAACCCAAGCTCTGGGGTCAGGATTATTATTTTGTACCCATGGCTCTGTATATAATAGAATATTTATCGGCTGTTTAAAGATTAATTTACACATATATTTAAAATTCACCATATTTTGTTATTAACTCCTGTGTTGAAAGTTTAGATAAAATATCTATAGATATTGCCTTCTCTTTATTTAAAACTTCTAAAGATTTTTTTAAGACTATATCTACAAATTTTTGAAATATTATCACAGTTCCATCACTATCAGCAAAGATAACATCATTAGGAATAATTTCTATCCCCTCTATATTAATTCTTTGATTAACTTCTTCAACTGTAGCTCTTTTTCTTACATCAATAGCATTTCTGTTTCTATAAAAAACAGGCAAATTAAGTTTCTTTACTCTATCTAAATCTCTAGTAGCACCATTTATTATTACACCGGCAGCCCCTCTAATTAATGCCATTCTAGCATTTAAATCTCCAAAATATGCAAACTCTTTTTCCTCATTCTCAACTACTATAATATCGTTAGATACTATACTTTCATATGCATAGAGAGCATTATAAATTCCCTTAAAATCCTCTTCAGGCTTAAGTTTTCTTAATTTTAAAGTTTTTGTTCTACCTAAAATAGTAGTATTAGGTAAATTAACTTGTAGTCCGTTAAAAACTCCTCCGTGTTTTATTCCGGTATCTAACAATAAATCGTCTAAAAGATCTGATAATAAAGCAGAAGACAAAAAACTTTTTAACATCTGAAATTCTACAACTTCTTTATATCTTAATCCTTGAGAAATAGTCTCAGCAAAATTAAATTCTTCACAAGTGTTAACATCTATACTCTCATAATTATCTGTTTCTATAAATAAAATATTTTCCCCGTATCTCCGTTTATATTTTAAAGCGGGTTCTTTCTTTATAAGATATAATCCCATGGTTTCAATAATTGAATCTTCTAAAGTATTACTATTAGGAATATGATTTTTATCATACAGCGGTTGATTATTATTCCATAAATATTGCTTTTCTTTTTTTATTGCAATCGCACTATCATAATTAGAGCTTTTCAGAATTTCTATAGCTTTATCTATTTTTTGAGGAGAAAAAAACGGACTTGTACACAAAAATTGTAAATAAATATCAGCATCAGGATACTCTGCTATTTCATTCATCAAAAGAGCATGCCCATCTGTACTATTGCTAGCAAAGGCTTTAGCTCTTTTCATAAAATGAATTGGTAAATATTTTGCTAATTCATACATCTCTTCACTGTCAGAATCTAAAAAAACTTTATCAATATTTTTACATTGTAGTAGGATTTTTAATCCCCTAATAAAGAGACGTTCTCCATCTAAAAATTTCATATTTTTAGCTTTTATTCTATCACTAACAGATTTAGCAGGTAAAAATGCAAAAACTTTCATAGTAATCATAAGTAATAAACCTCATAAAATGAACATTCTAGCATTAACTATACAAATAAACTATAATATTTCATTTTTTTTCAAAAAACCTATTAAAACAGCAGATATTATTGAACCAATTAATATAGCAAGCATATATAATAAAGGATGATTAACTAAAGGAATCACAAATAATCCCCCGTGAGGTGCCGGTAATAATACTCCGAACAACATTGAAAGTCCCCCTGCAGTGGCAGCTCCTATGATACAACTCGGGAGAATTCGGTAAGGATCTGCTACTGCAAAAGGAATTGCTCCTTCTGTAATAAAAGAAGACCCCATAATATAATTCGTTACCCCTGATTTTCTCTCCTCATTACTAAATTTATTCTTAAAAAGTGTTGTAGCTAAAGCAATTGCTAAGGGTGGCACCATTCCTCCTGCCATTACCGCAGCATGCGGAGCTAAATTCCCAGCTTGTATTGCCATAATTCCAAAAGTAAAGGCTGCTTTATTAATCGGTCCTCCCATATCAACTGCCATCATACCTCCTAAAATAATACCTAAAACTATTAAATTTCCCTCATTTAAGGTATTTAAAAAATAAGTCATCTCTTTATTAATCGGTACCACCCACATTAAAATGATGTGCATTAAGATTCCGGTAATTAATAATCCGCACACAGGATATAATAACACAGGTTTCATACCTTCCAAGGAATTAGGAATCCTGCTAAAAATCTTTTTTAAGGCAATTACTACATACCCACCTAAAAAACCGGCAATTAAACCTCCTAAAAAACCTCCTCCTGTGGTTGCAGCCATTAAACCACCAACCATTGCCGGCATAAATCCTACTCTATCAGCTATGCTCATCCCGATAAATCCTGCAAGAATTGGTATCATTAAAGTAAATGCCCCACCACCTCCGATATCCATTAATAATTTAGCAAAAACATTAAAGGAAGGATCATTAACATCACTAGCTTTTATTCCGAATAAAAATGATAGAGCAATTAGAATTCCTCCACCTACTACAAAAGGTAACATATTGGAAACCCCATTCATAAGATGCCTATAAAAACTTGCATTTTCTGAAGTATTACCACTACTAGTCTTTAAACTACTTTTATTATAAATTGCTAAATCTGCTGTTAAGGCTTCTTTTATAAGTTCCTCAGGTTTCTTTATACCATTTACTACTGTAGTTATTAAAACTTTTTTACCAATAAAGCGCTCCATTTCAACTTTGGTATCAGCTGCTATTATTATGGCTTTAGCATTATTTATTTCCGCCACACTAAGTTTATTTTTTACTCCGACACTACCGTTAGTTTCTATCTTTAGAGCAATACCAAGTTCTTTTGCTTTTGCCAATAGAGAATTTGCTGCTAAATAAGTATGGGCAATTCCCGTAGGGCATGCTGTTACTGCTAAAAGTTCAAAGGTTTCCTGCTGTGTCTCTGTAGAGGCAATATTTGAACTTTTTTCTTGTTCATAATTAGCAATGATTTTTATTACTTCCTGAGCTGTTTTAGCAGTTAATAATGCTATTTTTAAATTATTATCCATTAACATAGTAGCTAATTTAGACAAAGTTTCTAAATATTCTGTATTAGCATTACTCGGTGCTGCAATCATAAAGAATAATTTGGTTGGATTTCCGTCTAAAGCTCCATACTCTATAGAATTTCTACTAATTCCGAAAGCAATTGCAGGAGCTAGTACCGTAGTATTCTTAGCATGTGGAATAGCAATACCATTCTCTACTCCTGTGGAGAATTGTGTTTCTCTTGTTAAGATTGCCTCTAAAAATATATTTTTATCCTGAAGTTTCCCCGCATTATATAGTATATCAACTAATTCAATAATTACTTCCTGTTTAGTGTTTGCTTGTAAATTAAGATTTATAGCATTAATCTCTAAAACATCAATAATTCGCATCATATTTTCCTCTATTCTTCAAAAAGTTACACGTGTAAATACTTTTGTATTACTATTAAATTATGCCTACCCTTTTTTAAGTTTTTGTAAAAACTTAATCAAAATCTTGCCATTATTCCAATACAAAATCACTAAATAATAGGCATCGCCTAAAAGATTAACTCCTTTATAGATAGAAAGAATTAATCCTGCAGTACAGTTACCCTATTTTCTTTAATTTAACTTTTGGTATTAATTTTTCTACCAAAGCTTTAGTACATAAATGTTCTGAAAATACCGTAGCAGCAGCACAAGCCAGAGCCATTATAAAACTCTCTTTGGCACTATTACCTTGAATAGTTGAAGCTATAAAACCGCCCACAAGAGAATCCCCTGCTCCCACAGTACTTTTCATAGTTCCTTCTAAAATTTCACTTGAAAAGATACCATCCTTATTAAATAATAATGCCCCCTTAGTTCCTCTGGAAATAATAATATTTTTAATACCTCTATTTTGTAAAACTTGTGCTTCTTGTATAATATCTTGAGTTGTAGATAAAGCTTTACCACAATATTCTTCTAATTCTGCTTGATTTGGCTTTATTAAAAATAACTCTTCCCCTACAAGGTTTTTTAAATTTTTACCCCTAGTATCTACTACTATTTTTACCCCTTTAGGAAGTAATTTGATAATTTGTAAATAAATATCCGATTGAACTACTAAAGGAATACTACCGGCTAAGACCACTATATCATTACCGGTAATTTTTTTAAGTTTTTCTTTAAATAAAGTAAGATGTTTTTCTGTAATTTCAGGGGCATTAGTATTAATTTCGGTTTCTGTATCAGCTATATTTAATTTAATATTAATTCTACTGTTTTGCATAATTTCAATGAGATCCGTAGTAATATTTTGAACTTTTAGTGTTTCTGTAAGATACTTTCCAGTCCACCCACCGATAAATCCCAAGGCAATACTAGAACATCCTAAATTATGCAATACTTTGGTTACATTAATTCCTTTACCGCCAATTATATAATTACTGCTAAAAGCATCATTAGTTGCTCCTAAATGTAATTCCGTAAGTTTCAGATGATAATCTATAGCAGGATTTAAAGTAACCGTATAAACTATTTTAGAAAGCATTAACTTTAAACCTAATTCCTGTGTACAATAAGCTTTCTATAAGTTGTATTTTATATTCTTGAGCACCTTTAGTTATAACTCGTTTTTGATATAAACTTGCCAGAACTTTATACCCTACTTCTAAATCCAGAACATTAGTTAAGCGATAATACACACCCAAGCCTACTTGTAATCTTGCATCTAAATGGGATGAAGGAGAGTGTACTGCTCTTACAACTTGCCCAAACCCAACACCTATTTTATAAAAAGTAATCAGATCTTGTTTTTTAGTTATTGAGAATAAATCTTGTTTAAAATTTATCATAACATGTTCAGTATTAATATAAGCATCCCCAAATTTACTATTGGTTACTACAGTATCGTTAATTTTATCCATATACAGAGTAAAATTAGTATATTCTATTTCAAAAGTAGCTCTAATATCTATTAAATAATATCCTAATAAATAATTTTGATTAATATACAACAAAGGAAAACTGCCTTTACTATTTATTATATTCCAGTCATTTTTATCTTTATTCCAATTATAATCCACTGCCATAAATTGTGAATATAGATTGTAATATATATTGTATTGGAAATATATATAATTTCTACTTTCTAAATTGGCTCGCAAAGTTGGTACAATAGACTGACCTATTGTACTGATTATTGGCTTACTAACCCTAGTATTTTGAGCGTTTAAGTTAATATCTTGAACTTCACCTTCTAATACTGGTGTTTCTTCTACCGGTAAAGAGGTAGATATGGTATTATCAAGAGTTTTACCCTCAATATTATCGGTCTCATCACTTGCAACAGCAGTGGCTATCGTTTCTTTTGCATTATCACCTAAATTCTCTTCCGTGGTAGGTTGTACAGGAGGAGGTGTAGCAGGTGGTGTTTGGATATTCGAAAAATCAAAGTTATATTCATCATCATCTTCGGCATATACTATATTAGTACCTATTTCTAACAATATTATTGCTATACAAAAAACCAGTATTTTTTTTATTTTCATTCTTAAAAATCCATAACCTGGCGGACAGAGAGGGATTCGAACCCTCGATGGGCTATTCACCCATACTCCCTTAGCAGGGGAGCGCCTTTAGCCACTCGGCCACCTATCCTAATTAAACCCATGTATTATCTTTTAATCTTAGTATATACCATAATAATATTAAATTAATTAATT
>NZ_DBKDTU010000187.1:0-206 GCF_055505085.1 Candidatus Hepatincolaceae symbiont of Strigamia maritima | reverse complement strand
AGGTTCCGGTGCGCGTTTTGACATCCGGCGGCAAGGAAAAGATCAATGCCCTGCTTGGCGCGATGAAACTGATCCGCCCGACGGTTTTCATCACCGACGAGGAAAGCGCGCGCCAGCTGCTGGTGCTGGCCGGGCAGGAACAGCGCTGACCCGTCCGCGCAAGCGCATGAAAATCCACAGGAGTTGTGGATTTTCAGCCCGAAATT
>NZ_DBKDTU010000186.1:0-6664 GCF_055505085.1 Candidatus Hepatincolaceae symbiont of Strigamia maritima | reverse complement strand
TAGTGAAGATCTTAAAGAACTATGTAACAAAATTAATAATAATATTTTAGTAAAAAAACAGCTGGATTTGTGTAAGAATGCTAGTGATGCTATCCATGAATTTAATAAAACCTTTAATATGTTTGTAATTCACGATTTACAAAGGGAATTAAAAATTGCCCAAGAAAATTTTAAAAACAATCATAATCCTATAGATTGGGAAAGAGTAGTTGAAGTAAAAAAGTTAATAGAATATGTTCAACAAGATTTGGAGTAAGTATGCCTAAAGATAAAGATACAGTACGGAAAAAAACTATAGGTAAAGACAATAAAAAAATAATAGAAACTAGTAGGATAGTAGTTACTTTAATAGAAAAAATACAACAAAATTCTAAGAAAAAAAACCTTATTACTTATGATGAATTTAATGCTAGTTTAAATGAAGATTTTTCTCTATCAGAAGTAGAAAGTACAATAGAGGCTTTATCTGATATGGGGATAGAAATTGTAGATAAAGACAAAGAATATGATGATTACGAAGTTGTTAGGGAAACCTCACTTACTGTAAGAACTGAAACAGAGAGTAATAAAGAAGAAACTACACCTGAATATTTTAGAACAGATGATCCGGTGCAACTTTATTATAGAGATATCGGAGAAATTGCTAATAGATTAACCAAAGAAGGTGAGATTGCTATTGCTAAACGTATTGAGGCTGCTAAAGGGTTAGTAATGGAGGGGATTTGTTTGAACCCTTTGTTTTACAATTATCTACATATTTGGTACGAAGATTATAAACAAGGTAAATACTATATTAGAGATTTAATAGATTGGTCTTTATTTTGGCATAGTCATGAAGAATTAGGTAAATTAGAAAATATTAAAGATATTAATATTAAAGCTACAATTTCGAATCGGGGGCGTCCTAGAACTAGAAGTCTTAATAAAGAGGAAATGGAGGAAGTAGATAGTATCTTAAAAGAAGACGAGAACTATTTAGAAGTAGAAGAGCAAGAACATAATGATGAGCCTTTAGATGAGGATATGTCAGAAGAAGACAATATAGGAGTATCTTTAGCTGTTATTGAAGCTAAGATTGAGCCTTTATTTACAAATAAAATAGAAAAGCTTTTATTACTAGATAGTAAAATTCAATTAATAGAAGAGGAACTTTTTCTATTACATATAAGAGGTAAAGAAAGTAAAACTGATAATAAATTATATAAATATCAGCAAGAGCGTAGTGTTTTATTAAAAGACATCTGTGTAAATAATAATACTATTGCTAAGATTGTTAATAAAATAAATTTATTAAGAGATAAAATTATTCTATTAGAAAATAAAATTATAAGAAACATAGTTTCTCAAGGCTTTGATAGGGAAAATACTATTAATATGCTTTCCTATTTTATCAAAAATGATTGGTTGAAACTTTTAAAGGGTGAAAATAAGAAAATTACTATTACCGAAGTAATAATAGAATCCAGAAAAGAGCTGGCTCAAATTGCTATGGAATACTTTCTACCCACTAGAAATTTAAAAGATATTATTAAAATTGTAGAAAAAGGTGAGAAACATAGGATAAAAGCTAAACAAGAAATGATAGAAGGAAATTTAAGACTAGTAATTTCCATAGCTAATAAATATTTTAATAGAGGATTACAG
Source organism: Candidatus Hepatincolaceae symbiont of Strigamia maritima (assembly GCF_055505085.1). Taxonomy (NCBI): domain Bacteria; kingdom Pseudomonadati; phylum Pseudomonadota; class Alphaproteobacteria; order Rhodospirillales; family Candidatus Hepatincolaceae; species Candidatus Hepatincolaceae symbiont of Strigamia maritima. The sequence continues at coordinate 5,020 of NZ_DBKDTU010000186.1, read as the reverse complement.
CGTTCAGATTTAATCCAAGAAGGTAATATAGGCTTAATGAGAGCAGTAGATAAATTTGACTACAAAAGAGGGCATAAATTCTCTACTTATGCTACTTGGTGGATTAGACAAGCTATTACCAGAGCAATTGCAGATCAAGGTAAAACCATTAGAATTCCGGTACATATGATAGAAACAATTAATAAGGTAGTAAAATCCTCCGCACAATTTGTTAGTGAATACGGTAGAGATCCTATTCCTGAAGAAATTGCCCAAATGCTAAATCTACCGGTGGATAAAATTAGAAAAGTATTACGTATAGCAAAAGAGCCTGTAAGTTTAGAAACACCGGTTAGTGAGGATGATAACTATTTAGGAGATTTCTTAGAAGATAAAAAAGCTATTCAGCCTCTAGACGTGGCTATTCAAGAAGATTTAAAAAAATCTATCAATCAAATTCTTAGCACATTAACTCCTAGAGAAGAAAGAGTTTTGAGAATGCGTTTTGGTCTTGGTACTAGTTTAGATAATACTTTAGAAGAAGTAGGTAAACAGTTTGCGGTAACCAGAGAAAGAATTCGTCAGATTGAGGCTAAAGCTATTAGAAAATTAAAACACCCCAGTCGTTCTAGAAAATTAAAAAGCTTCTTAGATTATTAGAATTTTCTTGAAAGTTATAAATAATAATACTAGAATTTCTGTATTGTTTTATTAGGGGTCTGTAGCTCAGTTGGTTAGAGCTATCCGCTCATAACGGATCGGTCGGGGGTTCGAGTCCCTCCGGACCCACCATTTAATACAACAGGAAAAAGAGTTTTGACATATACTCAAGAACTGAAAAGAAAAGCTATTCACCTTAGTTCTGTTGCTTTTCCCTTGTTTTATTATTATTTTAATAATAAAAGTTATATGCTTCTAATAGTAGGATTAGTTTTGTTGCCTATACTAATCTGGGATGTAATGAGAATAAATAATTATAATTTAGGTATGTTTAATAATATTCTAAAATTAAATACTTTATTAAGACCTCATGAAATATATGATAAAAAATTAACAGGGGCTTCATTTTTCCTATTAGCTTGTTTTTTATCAGTATTATTCTTTAATCAATATGTTGCTATTTGTAGTATGTTAGTTTTAGTAATCGGAGATACAGTCGCAGCCTTAATAGGGAAAAGATATGGAAGTATTAAAATTGTTGATAAATCTCTACAAGGAAGTATAGCTTTTTTTGTAGCTAGTAGTATAGTTAGTATCGTAATTAGTAAATTATTTGTATATGAAATAAAAATTAGCTTATTTGTAGTAGTATTTATAGCAACTTTATCAGAGTTATTTGCTAAAAAACTTAAAGTAGATGATAATCTACTAATTGTTTTAGCAATGTCTGTAGGGTTATCTTTTTTATAGCAGTAAGATTAATAAGGGTATAGGGTGAAAAAGTTAGAAGTAGGTAAATTTGGTTTTATTAGTATATGTAGTTTATTACTATTGGTAGTAGGAAATTTCTTTATATTTTATCAAAGGTATTTATTAAATATAGAAGAGTATGACACTTTTAAAAACATAGTATATGTTTTTGCTGAGGCTTGTTTAGTATTCTTTCTTATATATTGTTTGTTATTGTTAGTTGCTTTTAGTAATAGGGTTTTAAAGTTTGTGGTTATTCTTTTACTATTTATTAATACTATATTTATGTTCTATATCTACAAATTCAATATTATTGTAGATGAAATGCTAATCGGTGCTATTTTTGAAGCAGATAGTACTGAGGCTAAAGATATGCTTGATTATAATATAAGTTTTTTGGTCATCTTTTGTACAGTAATTTCTTGGATTATTATTGTTAAGTATTTAAAAATTAAAAAAGAAGAAAAATTTTTTGTAAGGATTTTTAAACTGCTTAGTAAAAGTATACTCTTATTCAGTAGCTTAATAATGCTGATTAGTTTAATTAATAGTAATCTTTTTAAAGATAAGCAAGTATTAAAGATTTCCTTAGCTAGCTATTCACCTATAAATTATATCGCCGGACTATATCAATATTTCAATGTAATTAAAAAGGCTAAAGCTTTAGCCATAAAACAACTTAGTAAAAAATATAACTTTATATATATTCCTAAAATTAGTGAACCTTTAATTGCTGTATTATTAATAGGGGAGAGTGCAAGAGCTGATAAACAAAATTATTTAGGGTTCTTCCTAGATACCACACCGTATCTTTCAAAAGAGCCAAATTTAGTACCGTTTTATAATTTTACTTCTTGTGGTACTTATTCTAGAATTTCAGTGGCGTGTTTATTATCTTATAAATCTCAGCTTAATTTTAATTTACCGGTAGAAGATACAAACTTAATTTCAGTATATAGGGATTTTGACTTTGATACCTATTTCTTATCCACTCAAACTGCCTATGAAGTTAAAAGTAATGCAATTTTTGTGGAGGCAAATAATGCGAAAGAAGTCTATTTTGTAAGTTCTATCAGAAAGTATATGCCCTCAAATGCAGTACCTTTAGATGAGCATATCTTACCATTATTTGATAAATTATTAAAAGAAAACCCTACACGTAGCAAATTATTTGTGATTTATCTAAAAGGTTCACATAATAGTTATCAAGATAGATACCCTAAGGAGTTTGATGTTTTCAAACCTAGTTGCCCGAGTGGACGTTGTAATACAGATGAAGCAACTAGGAATGCTTACCTAAATAGCGTATTATATACAGATTATGTTACTAAAAAAATTCTTGATAGATTACGTAATAAAAATTCTTTTGTATTATATGCCTCAGATCATGGAGAAAGCTTAGGTGAAAATGGACGCTTTTTACATGGTGCCCAGTTTCATAATGCTCCTATGGAGCAAATTCATGTGGCGGCTTTTATGTGGTTTTCGGATCCTTTAATTAAAAAAATGCCTCAGGAATATAAGAATATTCACGCTAAGAGTAGAAAATCCTTAAGCCATGATAATATTTTTTCTACAATGCTAGATTGCTCAGGATTTAACTCAAATATTATTAATAAAAAGCAAAGCCTTTGTAGATAAAGCTATATCCCCAGTATGAGAATCTAGAATCTACACTGCTAAATCTTTAAACCCAAACTTTTAAAGCTAAGCATTCTATCTAAAATTGTTTAGTTCTTAACAAAAAGTACATATATTTACTATCTGTTCTTGAGGTTTTTATAGCTTGTAAGATAAAATCATGTTCAAGGATTTCAAAATATTGTGAAAGTATGTTGATAAACTCTTGTCTAGTTCTATATTGTGTATTGTAAGTATGCTTTATAGACATATCAATATCTTGTAAAATAAGTCTATTTTTTAAGATAGAAACCCCTTCTTGAATAAACCAGTATACTTGGTAAGATTTAATGATTTGTGTTAGTATTATATGTAATTCTTTATTTGTTAGAAATTGTAATAAAAATTGGGTTAATAAAAAATCTTCCGGCTTCAAATAGATGCTAATATTCTTTAAATTATCGCAAATAAAAGTTATATTCTTGCCTGAATATTGTTATTTAGCTAAAGTTATTTGATATTTACTAAAATCTATTCCCAAATAATGTAAGCGTAAAGAGTTTGCTAAAATTGTTGCATAACCGCTCCCGCATCTTGGATTAACGATTCTATTAATGTTAAGCTTGTATTTATTAATTACTTCTTTTAGAATAACAAACTCTTGGGTTTTTTTACCTCAATTTCTGATGTATTAAAATGAATTTGTAATGCATCCACAGCTTTCTCTTCATAGAAATCCTTAACTAATATTTTTTTTAAGGATTTATCATCAAGTGATTCATATTTCATTTACTTCTCCTTTAATTTCAAGGTATATACTTAATGGTATTTAAAATTATACCTGTATAATATATTAAAATATATCAAGATCTATTTTTATTATGTTCTTTTAGTTCTAGATTAAGCTAATAAAGCTTATTTAGAGATATTAACTTATAATTTGAAATAAGGGAAAGAATATGGGTAAAAATAACTACGATGATAGTTGGAATTAGTCAATAATCCGAGTAAATAGTGGAGAAATAACTTCTTTGTATGCTCTCAGGGCAAAACAAGCTAAAAGTATTAAAAAAGAACAGATTAAAAAGAAAAAAGAGTAGCACAAAAACAGCACAATAGAGCAAAACTCGATCCTGATAGAAAGCAAAGAAGCCCTAGTAAAAAAGGAAGAACAATTTAGATTTCAGTAGTTAGAGAGTATTATTAATCAACAATGTATCAAGCAATTAGAAACAGATTTGGGGAACAAAACGTATTAGTACCAAGAAAAAAACCCTACTCAAATAATAAATTACTAGTAGATGGTAAATAGTATATCGTGTCTACTTTATGCTTGAATAATAGCTGTTTATAGTAGATTGTATAGATTGTGTAATAAGAAGGCTATTTTAAAATGCATAGTTGAGCTAAAGAAATTAATAAAATAAATAAAGATCTGTAATAGTAAATTCTTTATATGGTTTAAATAGTTTTTAAAATAGCAGAAAAAAACAGCGTATTGAGTCTATAGAAAATCCAGTAGAGAAGGTTAAAATAGTAGAAACAAAAAGGGTTAAATATAGAGCATATCAGAAAAATTTGAGAATAAGGAAAGCTTTAACCGATTCAGAGAAAGCAACAAGAGAGTTGGATAGGAAGGATAAAGCTAGAATAAAAGCAGAAAAATATGATTATAAAAATGTAAGTGAAACAGATAAAATAGAATGGGAAAAATATCAAGGAAATAAATGCAAAAACGTGATAACATAAAAATATTAAAACAATAAGAGTAATAGATATAAGGAAACACAACTAGGATATATATTGGAATAAGGTGATACAGCCTATCTAGAAAGCGAAAACTTTAGAAATAAAGAAAGATGGGGGACTGCAAAATATAGAGAGTATAAAAAATAAATGACTAATAAAATAAGTTAAAAATATATGATAAAAAATTAGTATTTAGTAACATTTTATTGCTAAAAACAAAATCCTACTTGTAATTTAGATCGGAAGAGCGTCGTGTAGGGAA
>NZ_DBKDTU010000185.1:0-561 GCF_055505085.1 Candidatus Hepatincolaceae symbiont of Strigamia maritima | reverse complement strand
CATATATTTTAAAATATATTATGAAATATAATTTGAAATATAATTTGAAATTTCAGCACAAGAAATCCAGGAACAATTAAATTTCAATTCTCATAATCCACACCACACGTCGATTCTGTAGAATTATCAGTTGTATCAGTAAAATTATCAGTTGATGACATAAAAAGCACCTATCATAATTGAAAGAATTGTAGAATTCAATTGGAATGCACTATAATTGGATTATACATAATCCAGATGAATTGAAAGCACCTATTGAAATAAAGTTGGAAAATCAATGGCTTTAATGTTCTCATAACATCCGTACTTGGTGAAAAACAAACAGCCCAGACTCCATTGGAGCCCGGACCGGGACTTGAACCCAGATCCCCAATTGCCGGTTGGGTGCTTAACCATTAAGCTACCTAGGACTCCAACAGAATCAGAGACTGAATGTTACTTCACCACTCCACTTCCTTCACCACTCCACTTCCTTCACCACTCCACTTCCTTCACCACTCCACTTTCTTCACCACTCCACTTCCTTCACCACTCCACTTTCTTCACCACTCCACTTCCTTC
>NZ_DBKDTU010000184.1:0-6714 GCF_055505085.1 Candidatus Hepatincolaceae symbiont of Strigamia maritima | reverse complement strand
CATTCCTGCTGAACCGCTCTTCCGATCTAAATTATGAGTAATATTACAGCAAAAGAGTTAACGGAGCAGTTACACGGCTTTTTATTGGTATATAAACCTAAGGGGTGTAACTCTACAAAAATAGTTAGTATTATCAGAAAAGTTTTAAAACAAAAAAAAGTAGGTCATTGTGGTACCTTAGATCCTTTAGCTCAAGGTTTATTACCTATTGCCATAGGTGAGGCTACCAAATTAGTTGATTATATTTTTTCTAAAAATAAAACTTATGAATTTATTATAGAATTCGGTACTAAAACCGATACACAGGATCTAGAAGGAGCTATTCTTAAAAAATCTGAAGTTATGCCAAGTCGAAGAAAACTTTTAGAAGAGTTAAAAAGTTTTATAGGAATAAGGCAACAAATACCTTCAAAATTTTCGGCTATTAAAGTAGGAGGGAAAAGAGCTTATGAATTAGCCAGAATTGGGAAAGAAGTTATTTTGAAGCCTAGAGCAATAACTATTTATAGTTTAGAATTATTAAATTTTAATATACTTAATAAACAAGCTCATTTAGTTGCTGAGGTTAGTAAGGGGACTTATATTAGAGCTCTAGGTGAAGAAATTGCTAATAATTTAGGAGCAGAAGGGGTTTTAGTTTATTTAAATAGAACTAAAATCAGAGGATTTAACCCTAAAAAATTTATTTCTTTGAATACGATAGATAATAATGTACCATTAATGAATAGCTTGATAAGTTTAGAAGATGTTCTAGACGACATCCCGGATATTGTTTTAAATAAAATGCAAGCTATAATGCTTTTAAATGGTAATAAAAAAATTAATTTGTCTGTAAATATAGATTTGTATAACCAAGTGTTAAAAGCTACATACTTAGGTAAATTAATAGCCCTTTTAAAATATAGAGAAGGGGAATTAAAAATTTTAAGAGTATTCAATCATAATAAAAATTTTGTATTAAGAAAGGATTTAATTTGATGTCGATAAATAAAGAAGAAAAGCATGATATTATTAAAAAATATGCACTAACAGAAAATGATACCGGTTCACCAGAAGTGCAAATTGCTTTATTAACTGAAAAAATTAAATACTTAACCGAGCATATGAAAGTTCATAAGAAAGACTACCATTCTCGCAGAGGGTTAATTATTATGGTAGAAAAAAGAAAAAAACATATTCAGTATTTAAAAAATATAAATAATACAAGATATGAGAATATTTTAGAAATATTACAATTACGAAGGAGCAGAACATAGTGTTTAATATAGTAGAAAAAGAAATTAATTGGGGTGGTAGAAATTTAAAAATTACAACAGGTAAAATAGCTAGGCAGGCATTAGCATCAGTAGTTGTAACTTATGGAGAAACACAGGTTTTAGCTACAATATGTGCTAATAAAACCTTAAATAAAGATATAGATTTTTTTCCTTTAAGTGTTCATTATCAAGAAAAATATTATGCAGTAGGAAAGTTTCCAGGTGGCTTTTTTAAAAGAGAAAGTAAACCCAGTGAAAAAGAAATTTTAATTTCACGTTTAATAGACAGACCTATTCGTCCTACTTTTGATGATAAATTTAAAAATGAAGTACAGGTTTTAGTTACTGTATTAAGTTATGATGGTGAAAATACCACAGATATTACCGCTATGATTGCAAGTTTTGTAGCTTTAGCTTTAAGCGGGTTACCTACTTCTGATATTGTAGGTGCGGCTAAGGTTGGGTTAATTAATGGTAGTTTTGTATTAAATCCTAAATATGCGGAAAATGCTAAAAGTGATTTAGAACTAATAGTAGCAGGTACTAAAGATGGTATCTTAATGGTAGAATCAGAAGCTCAGGAAATACAGGAAGAAACTATGCTAGATGCTTTAAGCTTTGCTCAAGATTCTTTTCAGCCAATTATTAATTTAATAAAAGAGTTACAACAAATTGTAGCTAAACCAAAATGGACTTTAGAGGCAGTATCACTTGAAGAAACAGTTTTAATTAAAAAGGTAGAAGAGTTGGCTAAAACAGAATTAGTACAAGCTTTTGAAGATATTAATAAGCAATCTCGTACTGATAAAATAGTACTAATAAAAAATAATATAATTGAGAAACTTAAAGCTGAAAATATTACTGAAGATTTACTTAAGGTAGCTTTCCCAAAAATTTTTAAAGATTTAGAAAAAAATATTGTAAGAGGTAATATACTTAATTTACAAAAAAGAATAGATAGAAGAAAATTAGATGAAATTAGACCTATTTTAGCAGAAATAGATGTGGTGCCTAGAGTACATGGTAGTGCTCTCTTTACTAGGGGTGAAACTCAAGCTTTAGTAATTACTACATTAGGAACAGAGGATGACGAGCAAATAGTAGATGATATTGAGGGAAATTCTAGAGAAAGATTTACCTTGCACTATAATTTTCCTCCTTATTCCGTAGGTGAATGCGGTAGAGCAGGAGCTCCTGGTAGACGTGAAATCGGGCACGGAAAATTAGCATATAGAGCACTAAATCCTTTAATGCCTAAGAAAAATCAGTGTCCTTATTCCATAAGAGTTGTCTCTGAAATTACTGAATCAAATGGTTCCTCTTCTATGGCTACTGTGTGTGGTGCTTCTTTATCTATGATGGTAGCAGGAATTCCTTTTACTAAACCTGTTGCTGGGATTGCTATGGGCTTAATTAAAGAGAATGATAAATATGCTGTATTATCCGATATTTTAGGGGATGAAGATTTTCTTGGAGATATGGATTTTAAAGTTGCAGGAACTGATGTAGGAATTACTTCTTTACAAATGGATATAAAAATTACTTCTATTACTAAAGAAATTATGAAACAAGCCTTAGAACAGGCTAAAAGCGGTAGAGTTCATATTTTGAATGAAATGGCTAAAGCTATTAGTACACCTAGAAGTGATGTAAATAAATATGCTCCGAAAATTAGAATGCTTCAAATCAGTAAAGAGAAAATTAAAGATGTAATAGGTACTGGTGGTAAGGTTATTAAAGAGATTTGTGAATCTGCAAAGGTAAAGATTGATATTAGCAATGATGGGATGGTAAGAATTTTTGGTTTTGATGAAGAGGGTATTAATAAAGCTAAAGAAAAGATCCTCTTTGTGGGGGCTTCTCCTGAATTAAATAAAGTGTATACCGGTAAAGTAGTTAAACTATTAGAATCTGCAGCTTTTGTAAGATTTTTAGGAAGTACAGACGGATTTTTACATATTAGTGAAATTGCTGATAAAAGAGATTCTAAGATTAATGATTTCCTTAAAGTAGATGATATAATTAAAGTAAAGGTTATTGAAATAGGGGATAAAGGAAGAATTAGACTATCTGTAAAAGGTGTAAATTAAGGATATATTTTTGACTTTTCAATTACAAAAACTTAACATGTCTGGATTGGAAGTGTTTCCAATTATAGAAGGTGGCAAGGGTATTAGTGTTTCAAATGGCTTGACAGCAGGTTCTTTTGCTAGAGCAGGTTCTATAGGTACTTTTTCAGCGGTAAATGCTGATGATTACGATCTTAATGGTAATTATATTCTGCAAGTCTATGATACTAAGATTACAAGACAGCAAAAATTTGAACAAATGGTAGATTACGCTATTAAAGGCGGAATTCACCAAGCTAAAATTGCCTATGAAGTTGCTTCAAATTATGGAAGAATTCATATGAATATGTTATGGGAAGCCGGAGGTGCGGTTAGAATTTTAGAGGGTATTTTGGATAAAGTAAAGGGGTTAGTTCATGGGGTGACTTGTGGAGCTGGAATGCCCTATTCTTTATCAGAAATGGCTAGTAAATATAATATATATTACTATCCGATAGTTTCATCAGTTAGAGCTTTTAAAATTTTATGGAAAAGATCCTATTCCAAATGTAAAGAGTGGTTGGGTGGGGTGGTTTATGAAGATCCATGGTTGGCTGGTGGACATAATGGTATTAGCAATAGTGAAGATCCTAATAAACCCGAAGACCCATATCATAGGGTAAGAGCTATTAGAGAATTTATGACTGAGATTGGATTAAATCAGGTTCCTATTGTATTAGCAGGAGGAGTGTGGCATTTAAAAGACTTCTCACATTATCTTAATAATAAAGAAATTGGCTTAATAGCTTTTCAGTTCGGAACCAGACCACTTCTAACTAAAGAAAGTCCTGTGTCAGAAGAATGGAAAAAATATATTATTCATGCAAATATTGGTGATGTAGTATTAAATACCTTTAGTCCTACTGGTTTTTATTCTTCTGCTATGAATAATACTTTTTTAAAAGATTTAGAAACTAGGTCAGTTAGACAAATGATGGTTTCCAGAACTCAAACTGAGGAATTTTCAGAAATTATACCCAGTGGGAACGGAATCACAAATTTTTATGTACAGAAATCAGATTTATCAAATGCTTTAGCTTGGATTAATGCAGGATATAATATATTAATGAGAACCCCAGATAAAACTGTAATCTTTGAAACTAAAGTAAAAGCTGAGCAAATTAAAACTGACCAAATTAATTGTATGGGGTGCTTAAGTCAATGTAGGTTTAGTGGGTGGAAAGATAAGGATAATTTTTCTACGGGGAAATTACCAGATCCTCGTTCTTTTTGTATTCAAAAAACCCTACAAGATGTGGCACATGGGGGGTCTATAGATAATAATTTAGTTTTTGCTGGACACAGTATTTATAAATTTAAACAAGATTCTTTTTATAATAATGGTTTTATTCCTACGGTTAAACAATTAGTAGATAGAATTATTACAGGTAAATAAATTTTTAACAAATAATTATGCCATATTTCAGAGGAAATCTTTAAAGCAGTTACTTTTATGATTATATGGAAATTAGTATTAATGTCCGTCTGCTACTGACTTAATGCTAAAGTTTCCTGTATTATTTATAGTTTCTAAATTAAAAATCTGCCCAAATCCTTTTACGTATCTTCCAGTAGTAATATTAATTTTTACTAAGTGAAAGCCTTTCATTGTTCTAATATTTTTTATAGCCGTATCAATTTTTTGCTCAAATAAATCTAGAATTTCTTCAGCAAAACTATCTCTTATTAAAAACTCAGCAGTAGCTCTAAATCTCACTCTAGTTCGAGTACTAATAACTCTAGCTGTACTTTCATCTTCTAAAAATAATAGTTCTAATTTAGGGTTATTTCTAAGATTACGATAATGGTCTGTTAGCTCACTTATAAATATATAATAGTGATGTTGATGTTGCAAACAGGGAGAGTATGAGGCATTAGGCCAATTATCCTGAGATAGAGTTCCTAAAATAACAGATTTTAAGTTAGCTATAAAATTTTTAATCTCTGTATTAGTATTAACTAATTTTTTCTCACTTAAATTATGTTTAGCTACTTTTGTTAAGTTAACTAGAATATCTTTTATATTTTTTTTATTAGCTTCTTCTTTAAAGTTTATGAAGAGATTTAATTCATTATTAATAACTAAAATCATACCGTTATTTTCAATACTTTTTAAGAAAATATTGGTAATTTTAGAGGTGTACCCTTCATTCTTGGCAATTGCTAAAAGTGCATCCTGATGGCGTTCATTCATATGATCAATTGCATACTGCATAATTTTACCTTTTAATTATGTTAAAAATATCCTACTAATTTAAAAATATCCTACTAATAAAATATACTTTATAGTGTAAAGATAAGCAATAAAATTTTAGTTAAATAATAGTAAATTAATTTAGTGATAGGTGATTTGATATGTTAGAAATTTTTTACTTCAAGAAATTTTTCCGCCAAAAAATTACAAAAATAATAGAAGTAACTATAGTTGATAAAGAAGTAATAAAATAAAAACCGAAAGTTGTATCTTTAAAGGGAATTTCCACATTCATACCCCAAAAGCTAGCGAATAATACAGGTACTGTTAATAAAATAGTAAATAAGGTTAAGGACTTCATAATAGTATTTTGATTATTAGAAATAATGGAAGCAAAACAGCCTAGCATATCAGTTAAAATTCTTGAATATTCTTCTGCCATAGCAATTGCTTGTTTATTTTCTATAAGCACGTCTGCTAATAAATCTTTATGTTCTTCATTAAAGAACACTAATGGGTGCGTATTTGCCGATACTTCCTGAAATTTAAGTAATTTTTCTGCTACCAATTCATTAGTATACAGGGAAAAATAAAAGAATGTTAAACTTTTTTGCAAACTCAAAAGTTTAAATAATTCTTCATTTTTAGTAGACTTATGAAGAGCTTGTTCTATTTGTTCTAAGTCATTTATAATATTTTGTAAATAATCTACAAACAAAACCCCACTATTATATAAAATTTGTAATAAAAATTTAATGCTATCTAAGCTTTCAATAACTGCTGTTTTAGCTTTAAGTTGCTTAATAATTTTAGTTTCTTCTAAACAAATAGTAAGCACATACTCTTTAGTTAAGATAATTCCCAAAGGAGAAACACTATATTTATCTTGTTTGGTCTTGATAGGAATATCAATAAAAATGGCAATATATTCTTTGTTGATTTCAATATGTGGTCTTTCTTCAGAATCTAGGGCTTGTAAAATAGATTCTTTAGGAATATTACATAAAGTTGTAATTTTATTTAATTCTGCAATGGTAGGATTAACCAAGTCTACCCACTTAATATTGGTTAATTGAAAAATCTGAATATTTATTTCAAATAAATAATTGTTATTATTGAGGCAGGACAGCATTGCTTAAGATCGGAAGAGCGTCGT
>NZ_DBKDTU010000183.1:0-1477 GCF_055505085.1 Candidatus Hepatincolaceae symbiont of Strigamia maritima | reverse complement strand
ATATGTTTATTATCTCTTTTAACTAAACAAGTTAGGGTATCTTTTTCTTGTTGCTCGATTATACTATCTTTGATAAGAGCAATACTATTATATAATTCTTTTGGATTAAATTTCTCTTTTGAGAAAAAATCAAAATCTACAGACTTCCTATGACCAAGCTGTAAAGCCAATGCTGTTCCGCCATATAAGGTAAAATGTTTCGGGATGCTCCCTAATAGAGACCATATTAATTTTTGCTCTTTAGGTAGAATTTCTAAATGCAGTTTTACCATTATTTATTCTATGATTTTAGATTTCTATAATATTAATTATACTATATTTATCCTAGAAATCCAAGATATTTAGGTGTGTTTTTAGAATCAGTTTACTATTTAATGAAAAGCAACATGCTATTCAAGGATTAAAAGATATACTTCTTTTAATAGAATACACATTTAAAATACTAACTAACTTTAGGGGCTGCCTGTTTTTGTAAATCCTTAAATGCCCCAGGATGCTCTTTGCGTAATCTTTCTATAACCATAATTCTATACTCTTCTTCTGTCATTTCACCTAGTGCAACTTTGGTTAACTCAACACGTGAACGTTCAATTTCCTCTTGAGATGGGTTAGTTTCCATCGCACAAGAAGCTATAGCATATTCTATACCTTGTTTTTCTCTTTCTGTAAGTTGTTTTTTAATCATAGAGCACTCCAATTTTATTCTATATTCTTTATTATACCATATTTTGTTAGAAAAAGCTAAGTTTATTACCTTCCTAAGCTTTTATTTTGCTTGATTTTTTGGACTTTCTTAACTTTTAAGTTTGTTTTTTCTATTAAATCTAAAAATATCTCTTTTAATTTAGAACTATCATTATTATTTACTGCTATATCTCTTGCCATATATAGCTTATCTTTAATGGCTAGGGTTTGTTCCCATTTAATATTGTAACCCGCATTTAGAGCTAACTGTCTTGTAAATTCCCTTAATGTTCTTGAATTACCTTCTGGAAACGGATGTAAAAAATCTAAATTATTATATAATTTCGCTAATTTATCACAAAATGCTTCTTTATCATTTACCTTAGTATAAAATTTATCTTGTTTTAGCTTGTTTAGTTCTTGTTTTAAATTATGTTCTAAGTAATCACTATAACTATACTCTACAATATGAGAAGTACCATCATCTAAAACTCTATTTTTACTTGCAAATCCCCCTACCCTATAAGTTCCACCCCATGAATATACATCTTGGAATAAATGTTTATGAATATTTTTTAAATGCTTAATACTAAAGTCACCTATAGTTTGTTGTTGATGTAGTTGTCTTATTCTCGCCTCAACTAATCCAAATTCTGCTTTTTCTAAGATTTTTTTATCTGTTATCCCCAACAGATTATTCATCATATAATTTATTTGTCTCATAATTTAACTCTTAACTTTCTTAACATCTCTTTATTATTAAAGAAAAAGGGAATATCACATAAGATTGGGG
>NZ_DBKDTU010000182.1:0-6741 GCF_055505085.1 Candidatus Hepatincolaceae symbiont of Strigamia maritima | reverse complement strand
CGGTCTCGGCATTCCTGCTGAACCGCTCTTCCGATCTAGTCTAATGCAGTATTAGAGCTTTTATCGGCATCTTGTGGTGGTGGTTTAGTTATTTTTACAGCTATTAATAGATTAAAAGAAGTTTATAACAAAATCTATCATGATCTTACTAATAAAAATATTACACTAATCAATCCTTATTTAACTAAGCAAAACACTGCTAATTTAATAGAATTATTTAAAGAAGATTTGAATAGTTGTATGCTAGGTTCAGACTCTTTAAGAGATGGTATAGATATTCCCGGTAATTCTTTAAGATTAGTAATTTTTGAAAAAACTCCCTGGCTAAAAAGAGATATTTTACATAGTCACCGGTTAAGATTTTTCGGTAAAAAATTTGAGGAGGAATTGATTCTTTTTAAATTAAAACAAGCCTTTGGTAGATTAATTAGAAAAAGTGATGATAAAGGAATTTTTGTACTGCTTAGTTCAGCGTTACCCGAGCGATTTATTAAAGCGTTCCCTGAGGGAGTTATTATTCATAAGTCTTTAACTGAATTTGATGCAGGTTTAATTATTAAAGATTTTTTTAAAGGACATTTTTAAGAAATGGAAACAACTCATAAAATTCATAGTAATACTAAAGTTAAAGTAAGAACTGCTAAGAGGAGAAAACTCTCTTCTACCCTTTGGCTTAATAGGCAACTCAATGACCCTTATATTAAATCAGCTAAAATTGATGGTTATGTGTCACGAGCTGCTTATAAATTACTTGAACTAAATAATAAATTTTACTTTTTAAAACCTAACCTAAAAATTATAGATTTAGGAGCTGCCCCCGGCGGATGGTCTCAGGTTTGTGCTAATATTTGCTTCAAGAAAGGCAAATCCAATAATAAAGGAAAAATTATTAGTGTAGATTTATTAGCTATTAAACCTATCCCTAATATTATTACTATAAAAGGTAGTTTTTTAGATAAAGAAGTGGTTAAACTAATTAAAGAACATCTGAAAGATAATAATGATTGCCCGCATTCCAATAATACCATTCAGGAAACTCACAAAGAAAATCCGATATTAACTAATAAAGAAAATAATAATACAGCTGATAACAAAGCCGATAAAGTAACTAATAAAGAAACCGATAAAGCAGATATTATTCTAAGTGATATGTCTCCTAATACAACCGGACATAATGATGTTGACCATTTACGTATTGTAATATTAGTAGAGGCTGCTTTTAATTTTGCAAAAGATAATCTTAAGAAAAACGGAGTTTTTATTACTAAGGTTTTTCAAGGAGGAACCAATACTTCTTTACTACAAAAAATAAGAAAACATTTTAGAAAAGTAAAACATGTAAAACCTCCTGCTTCTCGAAAAGAGTCTAAGGAATTATATTTAGTAGCAATAGGGTTTAGAAACCCAAACTAATAATACTGCCTTTAGGCAGATTTTGTGTGTGTTAAGGTTGCTAGTTAAGTGCTCGCTGTTTGTGTAGAGTACGTGCTGTGAAAAATATTAGGATTAACTGAACTATAATTCAAGGGGAGTGAGATATGAGGTATAGTTAGACTTGTTAGTAATTAGAGATGCGAGGTATAGAGTGGTGCTTGAGCATGAGGTAGATTAAATATTGGATTCTTTGTTCTTATCTTCTAGTACGATTGTTGTTGCTTTATTAGTAACACTAAGATTGACCTGAACTACACTTAATTCAAGGTTTTTAATTTCTCAGGATTCAATATCCATATCTTCTGCGTAGCTTGGAATTGTTTGTATCCATTGACCTAAAATTATACTTAGTGGCATTACTCCTGCTTCTATTGTTAATAGTATTTTTTATTCTTTAATACATTACTCTCTTTTGCTTTTTTACCATATTATATTCTTATTATGTTATTATTCATAGTTATAATGTTTTATAAATTACAGCTCTGTAAGAATTTTAAAACACACTCTGTCAAGTTTATTTACTTGTTTTTATGGTTTTTACTATTTTACGAAACTTTGCTATGTGGTAGAAGTTGTGGTTATTGGTTCTACTTAGGAGAATTGCTTTATTCTAAGTAATATTTATTAAATATAATAATCTTTTAAAGGGGAGAAGCCGTTAAAGCAAATTGATGAATAAGTAGTAGTATAAGCACCAGTTGAGAGAATAATTAAGTAATCTTTACTACTTAAATTATTAGGAAAGGCATATTGATATTTTTCATAAAGAATATCAGCACTATCGCAAGTAGGTCCTGCCAAAATGTAATTACTTTTAGGAAGAGTATTAGCAATAGTATGTTGATCTTGAGAAGTTATAATGTGATATTTAATGCTCTCATTCATTGTTTCTGCTAATCCACCGAATAAACCAATATCAAGATACAACCATTTTACAGGGTCTTTATAAGACTTTTGGGCACTTAAAACAATTGAAGTTTTTAAAACCCCAGCATCAGCTACGATAAAGCGTCCCGGTTCAAAGAAAACAGTGGGCTTTTCTTCAGGAAAATGTCGTGCTAAACTTGTATCTATTTGCTTTTTATATGCTCTTAGGGAAGGAGCTGTAGAATCTTTATAATTATAAGCCGGAAAGCCACCACCCATATTAATTAATTCTAAAATAATACCCTGTTCTTTTAGAATACTAAATACTTGTTGTGCTTTTGTAATTCCTTCTTCCCAAGCTTTTAAATAAAGCTGTTGAGAACCTGTATGAAAAGAAACCCCATAAGCACTTAATCCTAAGTTATGAGCTTTAGTGAGTAAGTCTACAGCTAACTTTACATCACAACCGAATTTACGTGATAAAGGCCACATAGCACTATCACTGCTCTCAAGGAGAAGTCTGCAATAAACTTTGGCTTTAGGTGCAAATGTAGCAATTTTTACTAATTCTTCCTCACTATCAAAAGCAAAAAAATTAATCCCTTTATGATAGGCTCTAGCAATGGATTGCTCTTTCTTTATAGTACTACCAAACGAGATTCTTTTAGGATCTACTCCTACTTTAAGACATAAATTTACTTCCTCAAGAGAGGCAACATCAAAAGATGCTCCTAATTTATTTAACAACATTAAAATTTCTTTAGCAGGATTTGCTTTAACTGCATAAAAAACGTGATTATTAGGAAAAGTATTAGTAAATTCTTCATACTTATTCTTAACCACATCTAAATCGACTACTAAAAAAGGAGTTGGTAAACTACGCTTGGCTTTAGTATTTAAAAATTTAGTAATTTTTTCAGTAATTATTTTATTGAGCATTAAAAGAATACCTATTTATTTTTTTTGCTAATAGATTTATACTTTCTATAATAAATTATCGTTCCTAAAAAGAAAATAAAAAAATTACTATGCAAAAAAAAATACTAATTATTAACGGACCAAACCTCAATTTATTAGGTGCCAGAGAACCTGAGATTTACGGGACAACCACCCTTGCAGAAATTAAAAATGCCTGTGAAAAAAAAGCTAAGATTTTAGGGATAAAATTAGAATTTGTACAAAGCAATGCTGAAGTAGAGATTATAAATTATATTCAGAACGCAAAGGCAGATAAAATTACCCATATTATTATTAATCCTGCTGCTTATAGCCATACTTCCATTGCAATATTAGATGCTCTACTTGCCGTAAATATCCCTATTATAGAAGTACATTTATCTAATTTATATAAAAGAGAGGCTTTTAGGCAGATATCTTATACAGCTAAAGCCGCTATCGGAATAATTTCCGGCTTTGATTTTACAGGATATCTTTTAGCAATAGATTATTGTAATACTACTAACTAACAAAATATATGATTTAGCTATAGTTTATTAAGAAAATTCTATCTTATTGCTAAAAAATAAAGTTTACATTATGCTTTTTGCAATATAATATATATATTATATAATACAATCTATAGATAATTTTTAGGAAAATATATGACGGAAAAAACTTCTAAAATTCAAAAAAATCTACCTATAGCAACTAAAGAGTATACTGATTTTATTAACTCTTTAGCCAAAATAGCTAATGATAAAGATTTACAAGAGATTAATTTTCAACAAAATGATGTACATATTGTAATTAAAAGAGCAATTCAAGAACAACTTAATACCCCTACTCAATTTTTTCCCATACCTAATTATCCCCCTTTACAAAATTCAATTACATCAACCCCAAATACTCAGCCTATAACAGAACCTACTGCTATAGAGACTCATAGTAATCATGATTTTTCGGCACATCCTGGAGCAGTTAAATCTCCTATGGTTGGGGTGCTATATACTTCTTCAACTCCTGGGGATCCTCCTTATGTTAAAGTTGGAGATGAGGTTACGGAAAATACTACCCTATTCCTGATTGAGGCAATGAAGGTGTTTAACCCTATTAAAGCACATAGAAAAGGGAAAATTACCTATATCTCAGTAAAAAACGGTGATACTGTAGAATATGGTGACGTTCTAGTAGTAATTGAATAATTATTAAAAAGGAATATTTATGATAAAGAAACTCTTAATTGCTAATAGAGGGGAAATAGCCGTAAGAATAATTAGAGCTTGCAGAGAAATGGAAATTAACACGGTTGCGGTTTATTCCACAGCTGATAAAGATGCCATGCATACTAAAATAGCAGATGAAGCTATTTGCATAGGAAGTGAGAAAGCTCTGGATAGTTATTTAAATAAACAGGCAATTCTTAGTTCTGCTATTATTACTAATTCTGATGCAATTCATCCGGGATACGGTTTTTTATCTGAAAATGCTGAATTTGCAGAAATGGTAGAAGAACACGGTTTTATTTTTGTGGGACCTTCTCCTAAACATATAACTATGATGGGAGATAAAATTCAAGCTAAAAAATTGGCTAAAAAATTAGGAATTCCTATAGTTCCAGGTTCTGATGGTGAGGTTAAAACTATTACTGATGCTAAAAAAATAGCCAAAGATTTTGGTTATCCGATTTTAATTAAGGCAACAGCTGGCGGTGGCGGTAGAGGTATGAAAGTAGTATTACAAGAAACTGACATTGAAGAAGCTTTTAATATTGCCAAACATGAAGCTGAAGTTAACTTTGGTAATTCTGCTGTATATATAGAAAAATATCTATTAACCCCTAAACATATAGAAATTCAAATCATCGGAGATACTCACGGTAATCTTATTCATTTAGGAGAGAGGGATTGCTCGGTTCAAAGGCGTAACCAAAAAGTAATAGAAGAGGCTCCCTCCCCTGTACTTAACATAAAAGAACGTAATAAAATTTGTGATATCACCACCAAGGCTATGAAAAAACTTGGTTATTATAGTGCCGGAACTATTGAATATTTATATGAAAACGGTAAATTTTATTTTATGGAAATGAATACTAGGTTACAAGTAGAACATCCGGTAACAGAATTTATTAGCGGTGCTGATTTAGTATATGAGATGATACGGGTAGCCTCAGGTAAACCTCTAAAATTTCAACAGAGTAATTTTAAAATCTCTGGACACGCAATTGAATGTAGAATAAACGCTGAAGATCCGGTTACTTTTACACCGATGCCTGGAACGGTTAAGTACTACCATGTTCCTGCAGGACCGGGTGTAAGAGTTGATTCTGCTATTTATTCAGGATATAAAATTCCCCCCTATTATGATAGTATGATTGCTAAATTAATAGTACATGGGCAAACACGAGATCATGCTATTAGTAAAATGAAGCGTTGTTTGCAGGAATTCATTATTGACGCTCCTAAAAATAATATTCCTTTACATAAAAGATTATTAGAAGAAAAAGCTTTTGTTGAGGGAAACTACAGCATTAAGTGGCTAGAAAGCTTATTGCAAAAAGATATTAAAGAATCTTCATAAATCATAAATAATGGTAATTATACGCCTGACTAAGGTAAATAATTAAAATATTTTATATCTAATAGTTTTTAACTATAATATAAATCAATAGAATTTTTTAACATTAAGGAATCATCACGTGATTAAAACAATATTTGCGACCCCACAAAAAAAGGGATACTCTAATCTTTCTTTCATTTATAGGAGTATAAAGCTATGAATGAAAGAATAACAGAGAATTTAGTTCGTACTATGCTTCGTGATAATGGTTATTATGATGATAAATCAATAATCATAGAAGAACAAAAATCAAGCAATCCTAAAATTAATAAGCTCTTATCTACAGCTTCTACAAGTGGAAAAGGAAAGGGATTTCCCGAATTTATAATATCGTTTAGTAATAAACCTAGTGAATTAATTGTTATAGAATGCAAGGCTGACATTTTAAAACATGAAAGTCGGGATAGAAAACAATATAAAGATTATTCTATAGATGGTGCTTTATTATATGCTAGTTATTTAAAAGATGATTTTACGGTTACTGCAATTGCTGTAAGCGGTCAGACGGAAAGAGAAAAAAAGATTTCTACATTTCTTTGGTTAAAAGATAATATTACTTATGTTTCTATTCAAGATAAGATATTATTGAAGCCAACTGATATTTCTAACATAATTATTAAGCAAAAACAACCTATAACAGAAGAAGAAATTACAAATAAAGCTATTTCTTATAATGAATTTCTACATAGATACTCTATTCCAGAAGTTGAGCGTTGCACACTTATTAGTGCATTATTGGTAGCTTTGCAAGATAATGCATTTTTAAATGGCTATAGAGAATATGAATATACGCAAAATCAAGAGTTAATGAATCATATTTTTTAAGCCTGTTGTAGCGGGACAAATTAAATGGGAATTTGGGCAGTTTTAAACGGGATAGATTTT
>NZ_DBKDTU010000181.1:0-1484 GCF_055505085.1 Candidatus Hepatincolaceae symbiont of Strigamia maritima | reverse complement strand
TCTACACTCTTTCCCTACACGACGCTCTTCCGATCTAACCTAGGTTTGGGACGTTTCGAAATGGCCATAATTGGGCACGAACTCACCAGTTTCATGCAAGCACCCCTAAATATTTCTTACCTTTGAAAAAGGCTAATACCGATAATGATGATAATTTATAAATCAATGCTTCAATTATTAAATACTAAATGATGTTGAAATTTATTCTGTTGGCCAGTTGTCTTTTCAATTTTATACCTTTGTGTAAGAAAACGGTTTTTAATGAAAATAAGTGTTTGTTATAAATATTGTAGTGTCAATAAATACCTACACAAAATCTTTTTATTCTTTCTGAATATAAACGATCTAATTTTTGCGATATTCCTTATAAATAAATTTGACAGCTGACTACAAGTAAAATAAGCAGATCATATGTAAAAAAATAACTCCAAAGTTGAGTATTCACTCAAACTTGATTGGACGCAATAAATCAAATAAAAATATTATATAGAAATATTATATAGAAATATTTTATATCACGTGCTGCGATGGCCGAGTGGTTAAGGCGTTGGACTTGAAATCCAATGGGGTTAACCCGCGCAGGTTCGAATCCTGTTCGCAGCGAATTGTCCGTCAATTTTTTCTATTCATTTTTAATTTTTTTTTCAATCGCTTCATTTGTCGTCATGATAAATGTTCCTTTTTATTGTCGAAATATTAGGTTTCTGCTCCAAAACGAGCCACCAAGATCAGTAAGCAACCTAGCGACAACTTTTCATACTTCTGACCGAGAATAGCTCAATTATGGCTCAATTAATTAAATTAATAATAATTTTATAAATGTATATTTATTGTATCATAAATTTGAACTTTTGAATGTGATTTCCTAACTGCTTGCTAATAAACTTCATTAAAACCTTACCAGTAAAAACAATTTCAAAAACAGCAAAATATAATTAAAGTGTATAAAAAAAAATGTTATTTTTTCTTTTTGGTTAAAAAACACACTTTTTTAAAATGTAGAAAACGTATTTATTAAAAAGAATATTTTTATAAATAAAAAAAGCACTGTTTAGATGAAAACATAAGTGTATATTGTACTTCTTACCAAGGCACAGATGTGCCTACTCTTAAACCGTAACCAAAGTGAACCACATACAAAATTTAAAGAACAGATTTGAGCCAAATAAAAAATAGCTATCATCCATCAGTCATCACATACCGCCAAATAAATAAAAATATACAATATAATAGGTGCGTTCAATTTGATTTAGATAAATTAACTTAGTTGACTTAACTGCTAAGTTGACTTAAACTCATTACAAGTGACGTTTTGTATGTCATAGTTAAGGCAAATGACTCGCTTAAGGTAATTAATCTCACTTAAATTGCATTCAATATTGCCTGAATAAAATTCTTAAGTGTGTAGTTGACTTAAAGTGACTGGATATGATGTATTTGACGTCATATTCATCTAAAACCTCCTACTTTAGACATCTTTACTT
>NZ_DBKDTU010000180.1:0-6838 GCF_055505085.1 Candidatus Hepatincolaceae symbiont of Strigamia maritima | reverse complement strand
AAATATAGTTTAATATCTTAATAAGTAATATTAGTAAAATCCTTAGGTAGATTATTTGCTAATAAATCTTCAACAGTTATAATATATATTTTTCTTAACTTTATTAGATGATATTCCTCTATAAATCCTAGTGTATCAGCTTCTTGGTACATACCCTTTGTAAAATATTTTTTAAACCCTACAAAAATTCCAAAATCAGCATTAAATTTATTTATAGAATCTTTAAAAGCTCTAATTTGGTTTATGTTAATATTCCCGCCTTTAACTTCTATTACTGCCATAAGTTTAGTAGTTTGTAAGGCACTTCTAATATTATAGGCTATATGCCCGTCAATTCCGCCGTCACCAGTTTTTTTAGTTTTGTGTCCTTGAAATTTATATTCAACTATCCATTCTTCAAATTTATATTTATGGGTTGTAGCTAGTTTTTCTGCACCTGCAAGATCTTTAGGAAAGCCTATTACTTCATAAATAGCCTTAAGGGGGGTTAACCGCTTTGCCTCAATTAAAGAAATAGCTAAGTGGTTAATATCAACCCCTAACCAAGTACGCTTTAGTTTTTCAGCAACTGTTACGGCAGTACCGCACCCACAAAAGAAATCTGCTACAATATCGCCTTCATTACTGCTGGCTTTAATTATGCGTTCTAAAAGTGCTTCTGGCTTTTGGGTGGGGTAGCCTAGACGTTCTTTGGCTGAAGGAGCAATGGGTTGAATATCAGAGAACCAATCATCAGGATGTCTGCCTAAAGGGTGTAGTTCTTGTTTTCCAAAATCTATACCTTTCCTTTTATTTCCGATTTTGTAGGCAAATCTTTTTATAGTTTCTTCTGCGTAAGGGATGCGTATTTGATCTAGGTTAAATAAATAATCACTAGTTTTTGAATATTTTAAAATTATATCATGCCGTTTTCCAAAATCCTTCTTTGGATATCCTGCACCCCTATAACACCAAACTATTTCATTTCTAAAGTTTTTCTGTGCAAAGATGATATCCAGTAAAATCTTTAAATAATGACTCATGGTAGGGTCGCAATGTAAATAAAAACTCCCGGTATCTTTTAAAATTTTATGCATATAGTAGATTCTATGAGCCATCATAGTAAGATAGCTCATCTGAGCATTAGTAAATATTTCTCTATTTAAGGTTAAGAATCTGTAAATTCTGATATTATCAGTATAAGACATTAAATCGTCTAATTCTTCACTTAAATTTACATTACTCCATGTATCAACAAAAGCTTCTTTTAAGGCTTTATTTTTTGCACCGTTTTCCTCATTTGTTATTAAATCTTGAAAGAGAATATTATAGTTTCTATTGCTATTAAAGGGGGGATCTATATAGATTAGGTCTACTAATCCTTGGGGGTACTCTTTAGTTAAAATTTTTAGAATATCAAGATTATCACCATAATATAGTGTATTCATATTTTCCCAATTCATATATCAATTGTTTGTTTTCTTAAAAGCTTAGTAGATATCCTCCAATAAAGTCAATTACTTTTTAAAAAGAATCAGCTTCAAACTGAGGAGTAGAGCACAAGTTAAACTTAAGGTGATAATTAGAAAAACATAAAAAATAGAATAATCATAGACTATTCCTAAAATGAATGGACCTAATACTTGTCCTAAAATTGCCCCTGATTGGTTAATTCCTAAGGCAAATCCCTGCTGTTGTTTGCGTGCTGTAACAGAAATTTTAGAATTAATGTTAGGTAATAATAAACCTAAAGCAATAGCAAAAACAGAAATACTAATAACAACTAAATACAAATGTTTTGGGTACACTAATAATAAACTTGCTGCCAAAATAGCTAAACTAAAGCCTAAGAGAATGCTAGGATTTTCTTTTATTAGATACGGAGCAATAATTTGAGTGATAGCTACAAATAGTGCAAAATAAGTTCCAATAATTCCTAAAGATAAAGGAGATAATTGAAATTCTTTGGCTCCCCATAAAACTAAAAAAGTTTGTAATCCGGAATAAGCAAACAGCATAAAGGTAAAAATAATAAAATACATTAGAATCTGACCATTTTTAAATAATAAGCGTAGCTCTGTTATAAGATGCATGTTCTTAGTAGATTTATATTTTATAGTTTCTTTATAAAAAATAGTACTTAATACTGCTGCGGCAAGAGTAAATATAGCTGCAATATAAAATGGTAAATCAAAAGTAGCAGTACTAAGTTCTCCGCCGGATAATAAACCACCGATTACAGGTCCTAAAATAAATCCTATACCGTAAGCAGTACCCATAAGCCCCATTAATTTAGTACGGTTTTTATCAGTAGATAAATCAGCAACACTGGCTAAAGCCACAGGAAAGCTTCCGGTAAAAGCTCCTGATAAGGCTCTTGCCATTAATAGTACTGTAAAAGAAGTAGCATTAGCTGTAAAAATATAAGAAATACCTAGCAAAAATAAACTTCCTACTATAATAAGTTTCCTACCTATTTTATCACTCAACCACCCCAACCAAGGGGTAGTTAATAATTGGAATAATGAAAAGATACCGGTTAGAATTCCAATGTGATAGGAATTTAAATCCATTTTTAGGGCAAAAACAGGTAAAATAGGTAAAATAATCCCAAATCCTATGGTATCAATTAACATAATAATAAATAACCAAAACATAAATTCTTCTCCTCAGATTACATTATTGTGTTGCTAAATTGCTACTACTAATGGGTTGAGATTTAGGTTTTCTACCTAAATGCGTAGGTTTAGTATAATTTTGATTTATTATCTCTTTTTGATTAATGTAAGTTAATACTTGATTTTTACTATTAATTTTACAAGTCACCGGTAATTCTTGGGGGTAAATCTTTTCATAAATAATAGGTCTTTCACAAGTAGTAGCGTTGCTTGAGCTTACTCCCAAGAAAACTACTAAAAATATTATAATAATACTTAAAACAGGCAGTAGTACCAATTTATTAAGAGAGGAAAATATCATTATTCAACAAACTCCTAGAGCATTGCAAATCAGTAACTAAGTTAGTATCCTTGTCTAATGAAAATGTAGTGTGAAAGTTAGCAGTATTTACAAGAGCTAAAGCAGCTATAAGATTATTATAATTAAAGGTTTGTTTATAATAACATAAATCTATTTTATGAGCTACTAAATAACATAAATCCATAATAGGAGCATTGCTAATTTGAATGTCATATTTAGAATTAATTTCTTGAAAAGCTTTAGTATCTGTAGCAATTAAAGAAATATTTTCTGAGGAATTTGCGTCTATTCTGATTTTTCTGCTGTTAAAATAAGTTCCTATTTTATCTTCTGCTAAAAATAATTCATTAATTAAAGGATTATAAATTACTCCTGCATAGGGTAAATCATCTCGTTTTACACCTATAGACACGGCAAAATTAGGAATTCCTCTTAAAAAATTTTTCTTACCCACAATTCCGTTGATTACAAAATAATTAGAAGTATCAGTATTTTCAATTTTGCCGTGAGTATTTAAAATAAAACTATAGCGATTACGAAACTGACCCAAATCCTTATAAAGGGAATTCTCTATTCTTTCAATAGATTGTGCCATATAGTTTTGAGCAGAAGGTAAATTTTTTTGTAAAAATTCTAATTCATTAAAATCTCTAATTATATTATGTGCAACTTTTTTCACAGCAATAGATAAAATATTTAAAAGGGGTGAATAACTCATTGTAGGGACCTTATTTTTTAGCTCGTTCCATATAAGAAGTATCTTCAGTATTAACTAAAATCTTAGTGCCTGCATCAATATGGGTAGGTACCATAACTTTAAGTTTATTCTCTAAGATGGCTGGTTTAAAAGAAGAAGATACGGTTTGTCCTTTAAGGGTTGCTTCAGTTTCAATGACTTCTAACACAACACTTTTAGGTAAAATAATATTTATAGGAGTATTTTCAAAAAATTCAATTAATACTTCTAAACTTTCTTTTAAATAAGGCAACTGTTCTTCAGGGATTTCAGTTTCTGCTATGTTAATTTGTTCAAAATTTTCTTTATTCATAAAAACCAATATAGAGTTATTTTTATATAAAAATTGAAATTCTTGTTGCACTAGAGTTACTCTTTCTACACTTTCCGCAGACCTAAACCGTTCATAAATCTTAATATTTCCCTTTAATTCTTTTAATTCAACCTGTAGGTAAGCTCCCCCTTTACCTGGTTTAGTATGCTGAGTTCTTATAGCTTTATAAAGCTTATTATTATGTTGAATAATCATTCCCGGACGAACAGCATTGCCAGATATCTTCATTATACTTCCTTATGGGTTATTCTTGAATAAATTATATCCTAAAGTTAGCAACTTATTTCTTTAAAAGCAAGACCTTATCGTAATTTTATAAAATTAATTAGTAAAGAATTCATAAAAAGCAGAATTATTAGCAAATATTTTAGAATTACCTAGGTTAAGCAAATTCTTAGGATTATGATAAATAAGATACGGTGCATCTTCTACTAGTAATTGAGTAGCAAAACCTAAATTATTAGCACAATCATAGGCATAGATAATGTCTTTAGGGAGATGATAGTTAATATATTCTAAAGCTAATCTTAACCCTAAGTTCGAGAGAAAATATATAGAAAAAATTAGTATAACAGAGTTAGAAGAAGTAGGAGTTTTGATAAACTCATGTAGTTCTTTAGTAGAATTAATAATGTGTAAGTTAATCATTTTAATATAAAAGGGTTAGAATACACTAATATTCTAACCCTTAACCTAATTATAACATTAATTAAACTCTCATCATAGCTACGGTAGTGTCTCCCATACGGTTTGAAAAACCCCACTCATTATCATACCAAGCAAGAACTCTTACAAAATTATTATCTAAAATTTGAGTTTGCGTTAAATCGAAAGTAGAACTATAAGCATTATGATTAAAATCACAAGATACTAAAGGTTCGTTATTAACTGCTAAAATGCCTTTAAGGTTGCCATTAGCTGCAACAATCATAGCATCATTAACTTCTTTTACTGTTAGAGATTTTTTTGATACAAAAGTAAAATCAATTAAAGAAACATTAGGAGTGGGCACCCTAATAGCAGAACCATCTAACTTACCGTTTAATTCTGGTAAAACTAATCCTACTGCTTTGGCAGCTCCGGTGGAGGTTGGAATCATAGACAAAGCACCAGCTCTAGCTCTTCTCATATCTTTGTGAAAAGTATCTAATAAAGGCTGATCTCCAGTATAAGAATGTATTGTAGTGCAATACCCTTTTTCTATACCAAAACTATTATTTAATACATAAACCACAGGAGCCAAACAGTTAGTAGTACAAGAGGCATTAGATACCACAGTATGTTCTTTAGTTAATTTAGTATGATTTACTCCGTAAACTACTGTTAGGTCTGCATTTTCACCAGGAGCTGAAATTAATACTTTTTTAGCTCCGGCAACTAAATGTAGTGATGCTTTTTCTTTTGAAGTAAAAATACCAGTACATTCGTATACTACATCTATTTTAAGTTCACCCCAGGGTAAATTTTTAGGATCTCTTTCAGCATATACTTTAATTTCTTTATCGTTAACCAACATAGTAGTATCACTGGTTGTATCTACTTTAGCATTTAAAATACCGTGAACAGAGTCGTGCTTTAATAGGTGGGCATTGATTGTAGCAGAGCCTAAATCATTAATTGCTACAACTTCTATATCAGTTCTGTTATTTTCAATTAGTGCCCTAAGAGTTAATCTGCCAATTCTCCCAAAACCGTTAATAGCAACACGAATGCTCATTTTTATTTCTCCTTAATTATATAATAGAATTACTACTTTAATAGTATTATAAAAAAGGCTATAATTCAATTATTAATTAAAGATTGAGAAAACAACTTAAATTAATTAATTTTTTGTAGTATAATTAGCTTGAATGAATCTGATACAATAAAGGATTAAAGATTAGTGGCATATTTAATAAAACAACAACTTCAGGAATTAGAAGAAGTACAACAACATATTATAAAACTTGCTGAAAAAGCACAATATTTGTATGAAACTAAAATGATGCCGGATTTTTTTGATACTGTTCCTCAACAAGAAGTGGAATCTTTGTATAGAGAAAATCATAATTTGAAAACTACACTTGTTAATTACAGAAATTTACTAGAGGATATTTCTAGGTCTGTGGAAGTTATTGTAAGAGAATTACAAAATCTAAATACTAATGATACTTAATAAGGTTATACAAAATGCCGGTTGTTGAAGTAGAAATTAATTCTAAAATTTATCAAATAGGGTGTACACAAGGAGAAGAACTCGGTGTTAAAAAATTAGCACAAGATCTTAATACTAAAATTAAAGATCTTAAAGATAGTAATCCTATATTTTTAATGAGTTTAGGCGAAGAAAAATTATTTTTATTTCTATCATTAGCTTTAATGGGAGAAATCTCAGAATTAAATCAGACTATGAATCCTGAAGTGTTGCAAGCTAATACTCTGCAAGAAGAAGAAATTAATATATTAAAAAAGAAGATTAAATATATTAAAAATAATCTTGCTAAGCTTGAAGATTATATGCAATAAAAATAATCTTATTTTATCTTAAAAAAGTGCTATAATATAATTGGGCTGGGAAACAATTCGTGAAGAAGCGTTTCACAAAGTCGATATTTTCATCCTGGGGACTGTCCCTGTTAGCTCTTAGGAACTAGCAAATGGTACCCACCTTTTTATTAGGGCTTTTGGATGGAAAGCTTCTAACGGTTTCTTGGCTCTTATTAATATCTATCGTATATTGGCTATGAATATTAACTACTCTAAGAGTTTACTAAGGCAAACTCTGAATAATATCTTAAAAATACGCCCTAATAATCAGAGAGAAATTCATA
>NZ_DBKDTU010000179.1:0-1503 GCF_055505085.1 Candidatus Hepatincolaceae symbiont of Strigamia maritima | reverse complement strand
GTAGCGGGACAAATTAAATGGGAATTTGGGCAGTTTTAAACGGGATAGATTTTTACAAATAGAATCTATTTATTTGTCAAGAGTTTATTTTATAGCTTATGTAGCGGGACAAATTAAATGGCAGAGTGGGAAACTTTAAATGGCAGAGATTTTGAATTTTAATATTAGCTTGATTGTCAAGTTCTATTTTTTAGATTCTTATTGATATTTAAAGTTATGCTTTATTATTAAACGAATAAAAAGATACACTAATATCTTTGGCTTATAAGCTAATTCAATATCTTTATATTTACCATGCGTTAAAGTATTTCTAATATCATGCTTATTTTTTGATAAAAAAAGTGTTAGATGATAAGCATCTGTATTATTAATTAGATACTTTTCTTTACACATTTTTATCAATTCTTCTATATCAATTTTTACTTCTTCTATACCATGATTTTTAGTAACAGAAACATTAATATTTGCAAATTTTAATTTTCTTCTTAAATATTCTTCTATTTGTGGGATTAATATGTAAGATGCAGTAATATAGTCCCTTTTTAAAAATGAATAAATTCCCATTATAATTGATGTTTTTTGACCTTGACAATACTGGTTATTTCTAATTAAAGGTAATAAATCTAATGTACCGAAATTAAACTCCTCATTAATAATATTTAATCCAAGATCTATTTTTTTTTGTAAAATCTGATAACACCAACTACTTTTTATAGGTGTTTCGTCTTCATTTTTATATGAAATTCTTTCTCCTGACATATTATATTCATGCTTACTAATACCTAAAATATCAATAAAAGATTTTGATTTCAACTCTTCTTGTTCTATATTATTAATCTCATCTTCACTATTAAGCTTAATATAATAAAAAAAATATTCTAAAGATTGAAATAAATTATCAGTATACATACATTGTAAAACATTACAAAAGTCTTTTGAAACTGGAACTGTTATATCAAAATATGTCATTTCTTGAGGGATTTGTAGTTTTATTTTATCAATATTTTGTTGAACTCTATCCTTATCTGTTTTTAAACCATTATCATTATATAATTTTAAAGATTCTTTTAAAAGATCTTCTTTGTTCTGTGCAGAGCGTTGTATTTCTGCTATCTTTTCAAAATATTTAGCCTTGTCTATCATATATTGTTTCTGATTACTTGGATCTAACATAGCTAATGTATCGCATATATGGTCTTTCATATCTGAGGGTACTGAAGCAAGGGTTTTTAAATGCGAAATCAACTTATCTAATTGATTAGGTAATATTTTTGAAGGAAGCACTTGTTTGCAAAATTGTATAAAAAATGGTAGTTGTAATTTTATACTATAATTTATGAGATTATCTACAATGTAATCTTTAGGGAAAGAATAAGTAAGAATTAGAAGTCTAATAAATATAGTAGATGCATCATTGTCTTTTATTTCAGAATTATTATCTTGGTATTTAGTACACAACTCAGATCGGAAGAGCGTCGTGTAGGGAAAGAGTGTAGATCTCGG
>NZ_DBKDTU010000178.1:0-6858 GCF_055505085.1 Candidatus Hepatincolaceae symbiont of Strigamia maritima | reverse complement strand
ATCTACACTCTTTCCCTACACGACGCTCTTCCGATCTTAGAAGTATATAATGATACTATTAAGACTTTTATGCCAATTAAAGAATTTTATAGATAAGTATTAATAATTTTCTATAGATTGATATAATTTTACTAACTAGCACACTTTAGGGCTTGATAATTTGTGCTAACCAAACTATTAATTGTTGAAGTTATTAATATATAAAAGGTTAGTAATAAATTATTATACAAATTTTGCCAATACAAGAAAATTGCATAGGGTTTTTAGTAAAAAAAGATGGAATGATAAACCGCTTTGTGTTCTACTGTAGTAGTTATAGAATATCAAGACATCAAGAAAAAATAGACAATTAAGGTTACAATGTAGTTTTTATAAATTTTTTTAATGTAACAACTAGCACTATATTTCTAATACACACATATAATTAAAAAAATGGTTTTTATAAATTAAATTAATGTTGAAGGCTAAAAAGAGGTTAATTTCCTATCAAATAGCAAGAAATTGAGAGATGAGATGCTCTACTGTAGTGTTAGATGATTCATAGAATAAGAAAGGCATGCAACGAGCGTTAGTTGCTTTATTAAATTTGAATAGTAGAAATAGTTCAAACCTATGTAGGTGCTATTATTGGTAAAATCTCAAAACCTTTTATGGGACAATTACCACCTAACGGTAAAGCAGTGTAGATAACCTCCTAAAGAATTACAAAAAATACTATGATAATGGTATGATTAAAGTTTCTAAAATCACTAATGTGAGAATATATTAGTAAAAAAGTATAAGATATCTTGGAATATAAAGATTCTCAATATCCTTTATATCCTATAAAAATCAAAATAATTTATTATTTAATAAATTTTGTTATTCTATAATAAACTAGTAAATTATAAAGTATGTTAATCCGTCATTTAAGCTAAATTATGCTTAACTTTATAAGCATTCTCGGCGACTTTAATTTTTTCTAATTTTATTTGAATGCCATTTTGTGCCAGAACTTTTTGAATATTTTCTGCTGAGGTATCTTGTAAGGTTATGTATTTTTTAGGTAAATATAGTGTTCCTGTGGAATAATCAATGGCTAAAGCTAAAATACCTGGTACTACCAAGAATAATAAGAATATACTGTCTATAGCTACAATTCCCCAATCTAATTGTTGAGAATGAGGTTTATATACTTGCTCTCTTTTTATTAATGTACCTGCACAGGCTTGTAAAAACAGAGCAAAACATAACATTCCTACAGTGATAATTTTCTTCAACATTTAACCTCTTTATTTATACTAAAGTATTTATAGTATTCTCAATCTAAATATAACATAACACACTATTATTATTCAATAATTAATTTATAATAATTCCTGTGCTTTATTTACAGATTCTAAAGCAAGAAATGTATAAGTATTAAGCTCAATATCATAAATCTCAAACATGCCCTCATAATCCCTTTCAAAGTTTTTCATATAGTTTAACATATGAATGCGATCTCGTACCCGCATATTGGCAGCTATTTCAGGAGAATGATTAGGATCATTTTGGTTAACAAGTGCTGTTATATATAAGTTGTTATTTATTTGAAATCCTTTATGAGAATTGTTTACTTCTATGTAATTGTATCCAACTGGTAAAGAGGCACGATCAAAATTAACAATTAACATTCCAATATGTACAATATCAGGAGTTTTATAAAAAGATTCAGGGTAATTACCTAAATAAGTACGAGGAGGTGTTTTCCTTTTTAATTCAGCTGCAGTAAGAGGCGTAGGTACTCTGCCTATTTCTTTTCTCATAGGGGTATAAGTATCATAATTTGTGAATAAAATACCTATTTGATGGCTACGTAAATTATTACTGAATAATTCATTTTTAATAGTTTCAATTTGGGCGGCAAAAGTGTTCGATAATGAACCTGTAGTTTCTTTATATACAAAAGCATAATATTTAAAGGGAATATCATGAATATTTTCTTCATGAATAGCCCCGCTAAAAATAGATAGGGCAGAAAATATCAATCCGATTTTAAAACAATATTTAATGATTGAATAATATTTACCCATATTTTTTTATTCCTTTTGTATACTAAATAATATAATACTATCTTAGTGGTGGAGCCAAGGGGGGTCGAACCCCTGACCTCTACAATGCCATTGTAGTACTCTACCAATTGAGCTATGGCCCCATTTGTTAACAATTACTATAATGTAGTATAATCTAGGCAATAAAAATTTCAAATAAGAAAAATAGAATAATAAATGTTTTATCATACTTTAATAAGTAGCTACAGTAATTTTCTCAAGGGAACCGTTGTAATGTCAGGGGATAAATCTATATCACATAGAGCTATTATATTTAGTTCTTTAGCTAGTGGAATATCAAGAATTTATAATTTATCTGAGGGAATTGATGTTGCTACTACCATGAAGTGTTTTGAGAATTTAGGAGTAAAGTTCTCACATCATCAAAACTTTGTAGCAGTAAATTCTTTAGGAAAAGATAATTTATTTCCTGAAACTCAACAATTTAATATGGGAAACTCTGGGACTAGTTGTCGGTTAATTTTAGGTATCTTAGCGGCAATTCCGAGTGAGTTTACTATAACAGGAGATGCATCCTTAGTGCAAAGACCTATGCAAAGGGTAATTAAGCCATTAATATTAATGGGAGCAGAAATCTTAGCCAAACAAAATAATTATTTACCTATTAAAGTTAGAGGTAAATTTTTAAAAGGTATTGATTATACTTTAGAACAACCATCTGCTCAGGTAAAATCTGCTATTATGTTAGCCTCTTTATTTATTAATACTAAGGTTATTATTAGAGAAAAGAATCGCTCTAGGGATCATACGGAAAATATTTTTAAATTACTACAATTACCAATTATAACTAGTGATAAAGGCATGACTAGAATTATTACAATAGCAGCAGATAAGCCTAAAATAATGCCCTATGATTACTACATTCCCAGTGATTTTTCTTCGGGTGCTTTTATAATTGCAGCGACTCTAATTACTAAAGAATCTTTAATTAAAATTAAAAATGTGAATTTAAATCCTTTAAGAACAGGTTTTTTAAAAGCATTAAAGCTTATGGGGGCTAATTTTTCTATACAAAACTGGCACACTTTATTAGGAGAACCTTGTGGGGATATTATTGTGATGAGCAGTTCTTTAAAAGCCATACATTTAAGGAAAATAGAAGTTCCTAGCATTATAGATGAATTACCGTTACTATTTGCAATTTGTGCTTTTGCAGAAGGAATCAGTATTTTTGAAGGGATAGAAGAATTACGTTATAAAGAAAGCGATAGAATTTTAGCTATGAGTACTAATTTACAAACTTTGGGAATAAAAATTGAAGAAACTAATGATAGTTTAAAAATATATGGTAATCCTAAAATTAGCATTGGAAATAAAGAGTTAAATAGTTTCTCAGATCACAGGATAGCAATGGCTTGTTTGATCATGGGTTTGACTGCAAAAGAGCCTCTTAAAGTAATAAACTGTAATAATATTAATACTAGTTTTCCTGATTTTTATAATATAATGCAAACTTTAGGTGCAAAAATTGTAGGAATAAAAGAGTGTTAAAGAAAAACGTAAGATTATTAATAGCCATAGACGGATATGCATCTTCAGGTAAGGGAACGCTGGCTAAACTATTGGCTAAGGAATTTAATCTGATGAGATTAGATACAGGATTATTATATAGAAAACTAGGCTATTTAGCAAAACAGCAGAATTTAATAATAGATGATAAACTTATAAATGAGGATAAGGTTGTAAGTCTAATCAAAGATATGAAGATTATTGAAAATGAAGAAGAAATGCTAAGAGGCGAAAAAATAGCAACTCTGGCGTCTATTGTAGCTAATAATAAAAGTATTAGAGAATCTTTAATAGAGTTTCAGAGAAAGTTTGCTTTTAATAAAGAGTTTCCCAATGGGACTATTTTAGATGGGAGAGATATTGCTACTGTAATTTGTCCTGAAGCTAATGTTAAATTTTTTATAACCGCCCAACAACAAATTAGAGCTAAAAGAAGATATAAAGAGTTACGACAAAAAGGGGAAATAGAGGAGTATAATTTAGTATTAGAATCTATTATTAAAAGAGATATTAGCGATAAAAATCGAGAATACGGAGCTCTGAAAAGAGATCCAGATGCTATTTTAATAGATACATCACATAAAAGTATTAATGAGGTGTTAAATGATGCTATTTCTATTGTTACAAAGATTACAGATATATAAAATAAGTCTTGTATATCTTTGTTAAATATAGTAAATAATAATAAGGGTTATTAATATAATAATGGTTTAGTAGGTTTATATTAATAAGCTCTTGTAGTAGAAAGGAAATGTAACAATATGAACATAGCAAAGGATCCCTTTAGTAATGAAAGTTTTGAAGAACTCTTCAAAAAAAATGTAAGTGGGATAAATATTTTTGAAAACCAAGTAGTAAAAGGTAAAGTTATTGCTATTGGAAAAGATTACATAACCGTTGATGTAGGGCTAAAATCTGAGGGTAGAATATCAATTAATGAATTTAAAGATACTAATGGAAATCTTCCTAATTTAGAAGTAGGGCAAAATATAGAAGTTTTTATTGAAAGATATGAAGACTTAGAAGGAAATATTATCATTAGTAGAGAAAAAGCTAAAAGAGAAGAACAATGGTATGAATTAGAGAAAAGATGCCAAGAGGAAACACCGATTAATGGTTTGGTAATGCGTAGGGTAAAAGGAGGTTTTTCTGTATCAATAGAGGGAACATTAGCTTTTTTACCGGGTAGTCAGTTAGACATTAGACCAATGAAAAATATTAATTCTTTAATAGGAACCAACCAAACCCTACAAATTATTAAAATGGAGAAAAAAAGGTATAATATTATTGTTTCAAGAAAAGCTATTCTAGAAAAAGATATTACTGATAGCGGTGAGTTAGCAAGTAATTTTGAAGAAGGGCAAGTTATCAAGGGTTCGGTTAAAAATATTACAGCCTACGGAGCCTTTATTGATTTAGGAAGAGTAGATGGGTTACTACATGTTACTGATATTTCTTGGAGTAGAATTAACCATCCCTCAGAAGTATTGAAAATAGGGGAAGATCTAGATGTTAAAATTATAAAAATTAACCCTGAAAATAAAAGAATTTCTTTAGGGATTAAACAATTAAGTCAAGACCCTTGGCTTGAAGCAGTACAAAAATATGAAGTAAGGAAACAGTTTAAAGTTAAAGTAACTAATCTAACAGATTACGGAGCCTTTGTTGAATTAGAAAAAGGGGTTGAAGGATTGGTACATATCTCAGAAATAAGTTGGAAGAAAGATATTAATTTACGTAGTCTTCTAAATGTGGGAGATGAATTTGAGATTGTAGTTTTAGAAGTTGATATTAAAAAAAGAAGAATTAATCTTAGTAAAAAACAATGTACTAGTAATCCTTGGCAGGAATTTGCCAAGGTGAATGCAGAAGGAGACGTAATTGAAGGAAGCATTAAAGATATTAATGAATATGGTTTATTAGTATCCATAAACAATAGTAATGTTGAGGGTTTTGTTAAATTTGTAGATATAGCATGGGATAATAAAGATAAAGCTATTACTGCTAATTATAAAATAGGTTCTTCCATTAAAACACGAATTCTGAGAATAGATGTAGAAAAAGAGAAAATAGTATTAGGTATTAAACAATTAGAAGGAGATCCCTTCTCAGAATCTATAGAACAATTTAAAAAAGGAATGCCACTTAGAGTTAAAGTAACAAAAGTATTAGACAATGGTATAGAAGTAGAACTAATGCCTGGTATTACTGGCTTTATTAAGAAGTTTGACTTAAATTTAGATAAAGCTGAACAAAATAATATGCCTACTATAGGTTCAGTGGTTGAGGCTCTAATTATAAATATAGATTATAGTAGCAGAAATGTTTTATTATCTATCAAAGCATTAGAAGCACTGGAACAAAAGAAGATTTTATCTGATCATTCTGGGAATGAGGTTAAAGAAAATGCTTTAGGTTATGCATTATCTAAGGCTATGGAAGAAAAAGAAGAAAATCAATAACTATATTTTTTTATTATTAACAGAAAATATATTTACTAGGGAACTTAATTATGAATTGGGTGACAAACTTAGTACGTAGAAAAAATATTTCTACAGAAAGTACTAATCGAAAAGATATTCCCGATGATTTGTGGGTAAAATGTTTAGGATGTACATCCTTACTTTTTAGAAAAGATCTTAGCAAAAATCTTTATGTTTGCTCTAATTGTAACTATCATTTTAAAATGCCCCTAACAGAGAGATTTAATTTATTATTTAATAATGCTGATTATTTAGCTATAGAG
This sequence comes from Candidatus Hepatincolaceae symbiont of Strigamia maritima, assembly GCF_055505085.1. Lineage (NCBI taxonomy): Bacteria > Pseudomonadati > Pseudomonadota > Alphaproteobacteria > Rhodospirillales > Candidatus Hepatincolaceae > Candidatus Hepatincolaceae symbiont of Strigamia maritima. Next base: position 510 of record NZ_DBKDTU010000178.1, on the reverse strand, counting down.
TTGCCTAAAGTAGTACTTGATCCTTTAAAATTTAAAGATACCGAAAAATATATTGATAAATTAGAAAAATATAGAAAAAAAACTAAGAATAATGATGCCCTTATTTCTAACTACGGTAAAATAGGGGAAATATATACGGTACTGAGTATTATGGATTTTAGTTTTATGGGTGGTTCTATGGGGACAGCTGTAGGAGAAGGATTTGTTGCTTCTGTAAATTATGCACTACAAAAACAGTGTCCGTTTGTTATTGTAACTGCCTCAGGTGGGGCTAGAATGCAAGAAGGTATGCTATCTTTAATGCAAATGGCAAAAACAACTGTTATGATAGAAAAGTTGAAAGATGCAAAACTCCCTTATATTGTAATTTTAACCGATCCTACTACCGGCGGAGTAACCGCTTCTTTTGCTATGCTTGGGGATGTTCATATAGCAGAGAAAGGTGCAACTATTGGTTTTGCAGGAGCTAGGGTGATTGAACAAACAATTCGTAAAAAATTACCTGAAAGA
>NZ_DBKDTU010000177.1:0-1514 GCF_055505085.1 Candidatus Hepatincolaceae symbiont of Strigamia maritima | reverse complement strand
TGTAACAGAGCAATTTTCTACTAATCCATAAATCCCACAAAATCAACATTTTAAATATTTTATTTTTCCCTTGACAACCCTGAGACCATAGAGTTTTTATAGGTATGAGAGTTTTAGTATGGTGCACTCGGCACGATTCGAACGTGCGACCTACCGCTTAGAAGGCGGTTGCTCTATCCTCTGAGCTACGAGTGCATACCCTTTATAATATAGCTAAATAATATTGTCTTAGCAAGTATTAATTAGGGTAAAATTATGTATTTTGTTTGTTATTTAAAATTTTTGATTACTAAAGCACTATATACAGTATCCATAATATCAGCACATAAAGTAACAGGACTAGTGTAGAGATTATTTGTATTTAATCCTACATTTTGTTTATTTGATAAGATTATAATCATAAGATTTTCTTCTTGATGCATGGCTATACAAATACCCGTAAACCCAGTGTGTCCATAAGTATTTTTTGGATGATTGTTTCCCATATAATTTTTGTTTACTTCAAATCCTAAAGCTCTACCAGATTTTTGCTCTTTTATAAATTCTTTTACAATTGCCTTTTTATATAAAGTAGTTTGTTGATAAGTACCATAATTCAACATTAACTGTCCTAATAACGATAAGTCATAAGCTGTAGAGAATAAGCCTGCATGCCCTGCTATTCCGCCATTAGCATAATAAGAGTTACCATCATTTACTTCTCCTTGTAAGGTATAAGTTCTCCATTTCTTAAAGTTACTAGATTTCTCAGTGCCTTGATATTTAACTGGAGTTTCTCTATCAATCATTTTTTGTTCAAACGGATTACCCCAAGAAGTAGCAGCACTTCGTTCTTTTAATATTTGACTTGGGTTAAATATTGTATCTTGCATTCCTAATGGGGTATAAATATTTTTTAATAAATATAAATCTAATGGCTGATTAGTTACTTTTTCTATAATCTTTCCTAAAACTATAAATCCTAAATCTGAATATACAGTTTGGGTACCTGATTGATAAATTAGTGCTTCAGTTGCAATATATTGAAGAGATTGTGTAGAATTGTCTGCATAAAAATAAAGAGGTTTCCATGCAGCAAGACCAGAAGTATGGGTAAGTAATTGGTAAATTGTAATATTCTCTTTAGAGAAAGTTTGTTTTTTAGAATTCTTAATAAAGTTTGGAAAAAATTTTATAATTTTATCATCAAGAGATAACTTTCCTTCACTTATTAATTTCATAATAGCTTGAGTGGTAGCCATCACCTTAGTAACTGAGGCTAAATCAAATAAAGTATCTTTTTGCATAGGGATAGGATTTTTAAGTAATTTATCTTTATCTTTTAAAAAGCTATACCCAAAAGACTTATGATATAATATCTTATTATCTTTCCTAACCAATACTACCATACCACTAGTTAACTGGTGTTTAATTTTAGCTGTTGCTAATAAACCTATATTGTCAAACAATTCTTTGTTTAACTCTTGAGTCGGTGCTACTATAGTAAATAATAAAGAAATAAGTAAAATATTATA
>NZ_DBKDTU010000176.1:0-6945 GCF_055505085.1 Candidatus Hepatincolaceae symbiont of Strigamia maritima | reverse complement strand
GATCTACCCTCTTTCCCTACACGACGCTCTTCCGATCTAAAATATGAAATTAAATCCTGGCTCGTTAGCACTTTCGTCACGAGATAAAATTTATGTTGTGGACGTGAAGGAACGTTTTGGATCATCTTTAATCATATTTTTATCAATTAAACCTAATCAGTACGTGAAAATTAATCAAAACAGCCTTCAATTCTATTAAATTATTCAATTTCATCCAAATTAAAGCCCAAAAACCAAAATAATAAAATAATAAAATAGTAATTAAAAAAAAAAAAAAATTCTAATTTCCATCTCTCATAATAATCCCTTGTTTATTATTATTTTTTAAACTCACGTGAATAACCCATGACCCTTTTTTAACTTACTTTTTTTTCTCTTCTTCAGATACTCAGCATTCAACACGAACAAACATTTTTTTTCTTACAACTTAAAACATAAAACCAACTTCATTTTTTTTTTCCTTTTCTCATTCCAATGTCAATGCTCTGTGGTGGCTACAAAACTAAAAATTCCTCTTCAAACATCACAAGGCCAACACAAGGCTGCAGCATCACTGCATCAGCCATGTTGATTTTATAATTAATTATTATTAACCCTAATAATTAACAAAAAAAAATATAAAAATCCTTATTCCACTCCAATAACTTCCACCCAGCTACAAAAAAAAATTAAAATGGCATGTTAAATGGATCAAATCACATGATTATTTGTTAATTTTATTTTATTTTATTTTTTAGTTTCTAAGTATTTTCCTTGCTCTTTATCTCAAGAATGTGACTTGGTGGAGTTCAAGGTAACTTGGCCAAGCCATTTGTATACAAACATGTTTTCCCTTTCCCCCTAGCAAAATATAAATAGCAGCAGCAGGACAGAAAACCACTTTTTTTATCTCATCCTTCCATTAAATTCCGACTAATAATATCCCAAGAGCAGCAATGTACAATTCAATTCACTTTTCAAATAACCATGTGTGAAAATTAAGCCCTGAATACCAATTAATTGCAATGTAAAGTGACAATCATTTATATTCATTCAGTAATTTAATTAAACAGCAAATCAACACTTTGCTACTAGTTGTTTCCTAGTAGCCATTATGAATCTGTATTGTCTTTTCAATCCTCATTTGTGCACTTTGTGTGCATTCAACCAGGTATATTGGCGTCTAAAATAAATTTAAAAAATGATGTACTTCATTTTTTTCTCACTTTTTAGTAATTACTTTTTAATGATATTACTTTTTTTTTTTATTAACTTTTTCCTAAAATTTTTTTTTTTTAACATTATGATGAATAGTTTTAATTATATTAATTGGGTTTGCCAGTATTTAATTTAGAATTATGCAACCCAATTTTGACACAATCACCAATAAAAAAAATTATTTGCATTCAACTTAGTTTTATTTTTCAATAAAAATCCACCATTTTAAGGCTTAAAAATTAAGATTTTGTTACTTTTAATCTCACTTTTAAGCCAGATTACTATACATAATAAATAAATCAAAGCGAGCATCTTCTGTTGTCTAGTTTTACTGCTCCACTACAACATCAAAATATTTCCTAATTACAACTAACAACCAGCAAAAAAAAAAATCAAGATACAAAACTGGGAAGAATTACAACTAGTTGGTGGGAGCCATTACGAAATCTAACCTTGAATTGAAGCCATGAAAACAAACTTTATAAAAAAAAAAAGGCAATTTAATAAAATAAATAAAACAAAGCAAAAATATGTTTTTTTATTTTTGATGCATGGATATAAGTTGTTTTTTTTGTTGTTTTTGTTGTTTTTTTTACTGTTTATAATGTTTTTTCCACATGTTCTTAAACACAAAAAAAACTTAAAAAAAAATTATAATGTCCCTTTGGGGCATAAATTCAAGTCTAAGGTGAAGTTGAGATATTAAGGGGTAAATCTCTTGACTAAACCGGCCTCGAGCGGGGTCAATGTTCAAGAGAAAGTTTTAAGAGCGAAATTTAGGCTTACCAATTAAGATTTCAATAAAAGTAAATTTCCATTGAATTTTCTTGAGAAACACTTGTTTTTTTTAAAAAAAAAAAAAAAACTTTAAATGCAATCTATAGAAACCATAAGAAAACACCATAAACAATAAAACGCAAATTATTTTCAATTTTTCAATGAAGAAATTAAAAGAAGAAGAAAAAAACCCAAAACATCATAAAATTCTATTATATAAATTGTTAGACTCATTTTATGGCACAAATCCAACATTTCATGTAACAATACCCACAATAACCATAAAAATCCATTCTACTTTATGCAATACCCCCACATAATAAAAAAAAAAAACCAAAAAAAAAAAACCACTTACCCAACACAATCCAGACATCTAAAACAAAACCCCCCCTTTATAAGAGACAAATTCAAGGTCAAAAAAGCCCCCTAACATGCCTTACATCATAAAATTCCCTCAAACTCAACTTAGAAACATTAAAACCCATATTCACTTTTTCTATCATTAAAAAAAAAATAATAACAACAAAAAAAAAAAATTAGAAACCAAAAAACCCCCAAAAAAAAAATAAAAAATAAAAAAAAATAAAAAATAAAAAACAAAACCAAAAAACTGAGTAATTTAATCACTACCATTGGTCACACACATATCATGTGACTCCTCACCTATAGCAAGCGTTCACCTTGGAGGCTGAAGGGAGATGGGAGTGTAAATGCTGACCAATCAATCGTCACTAAGGCCTATAAAAGAAGGTGCTCGAGCAGCAAAACAGCACAGTGCGCCATCAGAGCTGAGCATCAAAACATCAAGGATAATCTACCTTGTTACATTTGAGGTAAGCATCACTCGGGCAGCGGGCTCAGCATTGGAGACGAGACTTAGGTTTTCATTTTACAATTTTATAGATTTTCTTATTTCTAACAAAACAAAACAATCAATCATGAAGCTTCAAATTTGCATCTTATCCATCTGTGTGTGCCTTGCTTTTGGACGTAAGTAGAAAATCAATTTATTCTTTATTCCACGTAGAAAGAAAAAAAACCATTCTGTTCGTGTGTTGTAATTTAGAAATTGATTTTTTTGTCTTTTATTACAGGTGTCATCAGGGATGTGTCCGAACAACCCCAAGAGCCATTAAGCAGCTCGGCAAAGCCTGAATTACCCCAACATGAAGGTAATAATATTTTATTGATATAATGACTAAAATACTTAATTATTATGCAACAAATTAGTTACAAAATATAATTTTACTAATTTTTCTGATTCTTTAGTCTCTAGATTAAGATTAATTAATGTAGAGACTAAAGATACTAGTAAGTTACACATTGCCAGAATTAATCATGAAATAGTGTTTGGGATTAGAGAATATTACGGAAGTAATAGTTTAGTATTCTCTGAGGAAGAGATTAATTCTGAAATAACTCAAAAAAATAATTTTATTAACATTACTTTTGGTATGAGTAGGGGTGGTGGCACTAGTTATGCTAATTTTGAAAAAGATAAACTTAATAATTATAGCAATAAGAAAATTTCTAATAATAGTAATGTTGTTCGTTTAGGTTATGGTTGGATTTTAAGAGATGATTTAAGAACTCTATTAAAAGTTAGTGTTTATGATAAAATTAGAGGTTTTGATTATGATGTTAATACTATTAAACATTCTAATTTAGTATTTTTAGATATAATAGATGCCAATAATTATTTATATTCTAAGAATTTAAAGGTTTATGATGTAATGTTTAATATAGAATATGATTTATTTAAAATTAAAAATTTAGCTATGTTTCTAGGTGCAGGGATGGGTGTATCTTTAAATACTTATCAATACGGATACAGCTATGAGAATTCTTTAAATAAAGAAATAGAAACCGGTGGTAAAGAAAAAATTGCCTATACTTTCCCATATACTCTTAGTGCTGGGTTTAGTTACGATTTAGGTTCTGCAGTAACTATAGTTTTTAAATATAGTTATGTTTATAAAGATAATTTAGAAGTATTTAATTTAAACCTTAAACCAAAAGAAGGTATAGCCGATACCATAAAAAATAGTTATTATATTAGGCAGAATCTACAAGCATTAAATTTATCCCTAAGATATAAGTTTTAAAGTAAAATTTTTAGTTTACAGTAAGAATTTATGAGAGAGACTTAGTTTACTACTATAGCTGTAGTTTTTTCTTTTAAATAAGCAATTAAATCAGTATTTAAATGTGGTGAGAGTTCTTGTAATACTCTTTGATGATAGTTATTAATCCAAAGTAGTTCCTTAGGGGATAATAAAGTTAAATCAAGATTTTTAGTATCAAAGGGAACTAAAGTTACAGGTTCAAACTCTAGAAAGTCTGCCAGAGTAGATTCTACTACTAGTATTAGATTTTCTAATCTGATACCAAAGTCATTATTTTTATAGAAACCAGGCTCATTAGAAATTAACATTCCAACTTGCAGAGGAGTTTGATTATTAGGACTAATTGAGATTGGTCCTTCGTGAACTGATAAGAAAAAACCAACTCCATGCCCAGTACCGTGTCCATAATTTAGACCTTGTTCCCACAAAAATTGTCTAGCTAAAACATCAAGAGCTCCGCCGGTAGTTCCTTTGGGAAACTTAATAGAACTAAGAGCTATATGCCCTTTTAGGATATAGGTAAAACATTTTTTAAACTCAGTATCCCTAGAATTAGCTTCTCCAAGAGAATTAGATCCCGTAACAGAGTTAACTTCCGTAAAAGTAAAAGTTCTAGTAACATCAGTTGTTCCCTCTAGATACTGAGCACCGCAATCTAATAAGAGTTTGGAATTAGGAGTTAAAACTTTTGTAGTTTTTAGGGCAGGTCGATAATGAGGTAGTGCTGCATTAGCATCAATTGCAACGATACTCTCAAAACTAGAACCTCTGTAGATAAGATCTTTTGCTCTTATGTTCTCTAATTTTGTGCTAATAGCTACTTCATCTAGAATTTCGTTTTCCGGATTATTAGCTAAGTTTTTAGTATCAAGGAGCCTATTATCTAAATAATGCATTAATTCAATTAATTTAGCTCCATCACGCTGATGAGCTACTTTAAGATTAGCAATTTCTTTAGGATTTTTTAGAGTTTTTAAGGTAGTAATAGGGTCGGTTAATTCCTGAATTGCTAAATTATGCTTGTCTAAAAATAAACTAAAGTAATAGGGTGCAGCATTAGAAATTCCTATAGTTTTATCTTGTAATAAAGTTTTTAGGGTGCTTTCTAAATTCTTCTCATCTACAAAAGATACTGTGGCAGAAGTAATACTTGTAGTAGAATCTACGATAGAGGCATTAAGAGAGGCAAGACTAGTAAAGCTTTGAATTATAGCAGGGGTTAATTTTAAACGGTTAATGAAGACAACTACATTAGCACTTTTATGGATGAGAGCATAACATAAAACTACAGGATTATGAGCAACATCAGCTGCTCTGATATTTAAGAGCCAAGCTATATTATCAGGGGATGTACAGAGAAAATAATCAAGATTGTTTGCTACTAATGTTTTTGCGATTGCTATAATTTTTTCTTGATAAGATTGCCCAGTATATTTTTCTTCATGTAAAAATACAGGAGAAATCGGAGGAAGAGGACGGTTTTTCCAAGTTTCATCAATTGGGTTCTTCTCTAACATAACTAGACTAGCGTTAAGCTTGCTTGCTAAGGTTTGAAATTTAATAACTTGTGCTTTAGTAAAAATTTTAGGGTCTAGTGCAATATTCTTGGGGATATTTTGGGTAGAGTTTTCGGTAATATCCGCAGTGATTTTATGATGTGTGCTAAGATTTATCTTTAAAAAGTTAGACATATCTTCAAAAGAAAGCTTTCCCCTACTAAATAAAGCAGGGTCGGTTTGTTGTTCTAACTGTAAGGTATAACGATGGTCCACAAAAATACATGCACTATTAGCTAAAACAATACAAAAGCCTAAAGAGCCGTTAAATCCGCTTAAATAATGCAATCTGTTAGCACATAGCGGAGGATATTCATTAATGTATTCATCAGTTGTTGAGAAAATAAAAGCATCTATAGAATTCTCTAATAGATAGCTTCGGAGTTTTTTTAAATGCTTGGCTGAATTCAAATTCTCAAAAGAAAAAATCAATTTAGACTCTTTTTCTAAATTACTTAAAAAATCTTCTTTAGATAAATTAGGGAAATAACATAGTGCTAGGTTATATAAACTTGTTGTATCTTGATTGGCTGAAACTAAAAGAGATTTTATAAAAGTACTATACATAATAATTTCCTTTATGTTATGATATTTCTATTATAACAAAATACCTATAAATTATAAATGAAAAATATTATTTTATTGCTTTCTTTTTTTGCTGTTACTTTTTGCGGAAATGAAAAATCTATTACTAAAGTATCTCAGGAATATCCTCACACTTATCCTAAATCTAAATAAGATAATTATCGCTAACTAGTACAGGTATCCTTTAGAGTTTGAATGTTATTTTGAACATTCTTAATAAAATTATTAAAAATATTATAAATTTGAGTATTGCTTTTTACCTGCAGAAGAGCGTTCTGGTAAAAATCTCCTAATTGTAGTTCTAATTGGATTAGAGAATTGCAGAGGAGTTCTTTAGTGGGGGTTTTATATTCTAAGGATTGTAAAATATTCATAGCTGTGGTTAAATCTGCTTCTTGTACACCTAAGTTATATAAAACAAGAGTATTGCTAATTATAGTAGTATTTTCGTCATGCTGCTTTAATAGGAGTAAAAGATTAGAATTCTTTGTTTTTCTAAAGTAATAATCATAAATATATTTGTAGGAAGATTCCTTATTATAAGCCTCGTTGAGAGTTTGTGTTATTTTAATACTAATGGGAGATTGTATTTCTGCAGTAGTAAATGTTACTTGTGAAGTTATGATAAAAATCATAGCAATAATTTTTTGAAACATCTGATTTATTCCTTATAATAAAAATAAACTTAATATCTCTTCTACAGT
>NZ_DBKDTU010000175.1:0-6965 GCF_055505085.1 Candidatus Hepatincolaceae symbiont of Strigamia maritima | reverse complement strand
GAGATCGGTCTCGGCATTCCTGCTGAACCGCTCTTCCGATCTTTACAAATATTTATCCTTAGGAGGAATAAAAACTCTACCTGCTTTTAAGATTGTAAAAGTTATTAATTCTAATAAAAATACATATGAACAAACTACTAATTTGAAATAAGCTAAGAAAGTTAAAAAAATAAAAATTGATCATTTGCTAACTAAAAAATATGCTATTTTATAGTTAATATTAATACCGTTATTAAAAGAATCTAAAAGTTTTTTTAAAGCTATAATGGAATTTTTGCTATTAGAAGTTCCTGCTCCAATATTCTTTAATGATTTTAAAAATAAATATGCATTGTGAAATTCCTGTAGTTCTTCTTCTATAATTAATTCTATTTTATAGGCATTAAGATATTTTAAAATCATATTAAGTTTCTCTTCTGACAATAAATTAAGAAAACTATCTACACACTCGTATTTTTTAGCTGCTTTTAGCCAAACTTTAAAACTACCCTTCAATAAAGTAGCAAATGCCAAATACTTAGTACTATTATAGAGCCTCTGCAAACTACTAAGAGGATTAGAAAACCACTGCATACTAAGGGAAGAAACTATAATATCAAAATTTTTATCACTATTAACTTCTTCCCCATCCATTAGTGCTACTTTAAGATTAGGAGAAGATATTTTATTACGTAATACTTCTAACATTAACGGTGCAATATCTGTGGCTAAATAGTTACTGTTCGGATAGATTTTTAGTAATTCTTCAGTTAAAAAACCCGTACCACAACCGACTTCACAAATATTAGTTACTTTTAGATTTGCTCTAACTATAAATTTTGCCAGCCGGTCCGCTACAATCTTTTGAATTTTAGCATGTTCATCATAACTTTTAGCAGCTTGATTAAAACTATTTGCAATATTACGTTTATCAATCATATTTTTTCACAAAATTTTTGAGAGAATCTCCTATTAATTGCGGTAAATTATACCCCAAACCGTGTCCACCTTTAGGTATAATTACTAAATTAGTATTAAATTCCCTCTTTGCTTGCTTTATATCTATTATACCATCATCTTGGGTACTAAAGAAAATACTAGGTTTATTCTTAATAAATTTAAACTTTGCCGTATTTAGGTAACTTAAATCTTCAGATAATCTTTGATAATTTAAAGATTCATAATTAAGGGGATATCTCACACCACATTTTTGATAAAAACTTTTTAGAGTTGCATGAGGATTCTTTGTAAAGGCAGTGATCATTTTTTCTAGTTTGAAAGACTGCTCTTTACTTGCACAAAAATCTAAAAAACTATTAATGCCAACAACTGCTTTACAATTTTGTACCTCATTCTCTAATATTTTTAAAAATCCTAAAGAATGTCCTATTGCTATATAATTACCAGTAATTTTCTGATATTCAGATTCTCCGAAATAACCTGTATCCTGAACAATACATTGATATTCCTTTAAAAATTCTAATAATGGAGTAAAGAATTCTTTAGTAAACCCCCAACCATGATAAAAAACCAGTTGGATCTCTTTAATATTCTTAGGTGTACTCATATAATTACTTCTGTAGTTGGGACTAGTTTAGTATTATCCTATCAATGAATATAATACATTTGCCAGGCTATTCTTAACTCTTGTATTAAATTTTTAAGATTCAGATAGGTATGGCTGGTTTTAATACTGATTCTTAATCTTGCCTTACCATAAGGTACAGTAGGAGGCTTAATTAGAGATACCAAAATACCTTTACTTAATAAATATTCCTTAATCTTTTGTATTACTTCTAAATTAGAAATAATGACGGGAATAATTTGGCTATTAGAATTAGCAGTATCCACTCCCAGACTAATAAGCTCCTTTCTTAAAAAAGTAGCTTTTTCTTGTAGTTTATATCTTTCATTTTTAATATCTTCTAAAAGATCCCAAGCCTTATCTATGGCTCCTATAATAGCAGGAGATAATGCCGTAGAATACACAAATCCTGAACATTTGTTTAATAAATACTGATAAATTATATTGGAACACACCACATAACCTCCGGTACATCCAATAGATTTACTAAAAGTACCCATAATTAAATCTATATCCTGTTCATATCCCTCTGTAATTCCATATCCTTTTTCACCAAAAACTCCTAATGCATGTGCTTCATCTAAATATAAGAAAGCTTGGTATTCTTTAGCAAGCTTTACCAAAGTTTTTATATCAACTACAGTACCATCCATACTAAAAACAGTTTCACTAATAATAAACTTAGGACGTTTATCAGTTTTATAAAAATCTAAATATTGTTCCAACTCTTGCATATCAACATTTGTGTATCTAATTTGTTTAACACCTGCTAACTTACAGCCACTATGGATGGAAGCATGATTTAATCTATCAGAAAACACTAAAGGTAATGCCATTAGTACTTTAGGATTAAGTAGAGCTGCTAATATAGTACTATTAGTTAGGTATCCTGAACTAAAAATTAAAGACTTAGCTTTATTCTTAGCTTTTGCTATTTTTTCTTCTAAATTAGTATAAATAGAAGGAGAAGTAACTAACCTAGAAGCTTTTCCTCCTATTCCCCACATATCCAAAAATTCTTTAGCAGCAACAATGATTTTAGTATTATTACTGAAATCTAAATAATCATTATCCCTAAAATCTAAAATAATATTTTTGGTCTTAGAAGGAAGACTACGTAACAAGCCTTTAGTGTGAAGATTAGCTGTTATTTCTTGGTATTTTTCTTCCTGATATTTTAAGTTTTTCATAAAATAACAACATTTATTTTTGTAGGTATCCTATCCCAAGCTAACATTTTGTTGTATTGGAAATATTTAAGCATAATTTTATTAATTTTATTAAAATCTTATTTAATTTTGTAACATAGGTTTTTATATGGTGCCATCGGCGTGAATTGAACACGCGACCCCACCCTTACCAAGGGTGTGCTCTACCACTAAGCCACGATGGCGTATAATTTCTTACTACTTTAAAATAATAGATTAATGCTTAATTTAAGTTTTGACAAGTAATTTTTTCTAATTACTCACTTTAATACTGTTTGTATTATCATCTATTATAAATTTAATATTGTAGTCTTGGTTAATTTTTTCTATGGATTTCTTAAATAATTGCTGAAAGGATTGTAAAATTCTTCCGCAGGCGGTTATATACACAACTTTCTCTGGTTGCTTTTCCAATAAATTTTGTAATTTATCAAAAGCTACAAATTGCTCATACACTGAAGAAGTAACAAAACCACTACCCTTACAAGAAGAACAAGGCTCTTTTAGTAAAAAACTAAAAGAATCTTGTGTTTTTTTTCTAGTTAATTCTAAAATGCCCATTTTGCTAAATCCGTAAAGATTAATATTTCTATCCCTAGTAAAGACTTCTTCTACTTTCTTACTAAGCTTTTCACGTTTCACTTTATCTTTTATTTTTAAAAAATCTACAAGGATTTGCCCACCTAAATTGCGAAGTATAATCTGATTATATAAAGTGTTTAATATTGCTAAATTTGCTTGCAAAAATTCATCTTCTTTTCCCGCAGCATCTCTTGTAATTTTAGGTTTAAAATTGATATCTATAAAATTAAATGCTATATTTTCAATGAATACAAGTTCTACATTATTAAGTGCTATAGTATCTTTTAATAACATATCTACTTCATGTTGCAAATTATATTTAGTAAACAAAGTAGTTTTTTCTTTATGTAATTCTACCTCAATATCTAAAAAATTATAATCCTCTTCAATAAAATTCTCAATTTCTTTATAATCTTTAATGTTATTACAGAGAATTTTTTTGGGAATTAGAGTACTATCTGTGGTAATAATTTGTTCTTTATAAGAAAAATCATATAAAAGACCGAATGATTTTACTGATTTTGATAACCTAATTATGTTAGACCACCGCTGTTTTAATAAAACAACTTCCTGTAGAAAAAAATCATAATAATCAATTTGAAAATTACTCCTAACAATTAAACCGTATTCTTTTGAGGCATCATAATGTTTTTTAAAATAGTTTTTTACTTCATCTTTTAATAAAGTAGAGAATCTCAGCTCATTACTTTGGGGTAAAAAAACACTAAATACACCTTGTAAAACAACTTTATTAGTAACTTCTGCCAGTTTATTAGGTGAAGAAGCATTCTTTACTACTTGTACAATAAGTTTTTCTCCTACTGTATGGTGTTTATTAACAGCATTAATTGGTAAAAGAGCTTGTACATTTTTATCTAAACTTACAAAAAAGCACTCCATAATCTGATTCTTACTTTCAATTTTAGCTAAGTAAATTTTATTGAGCATATTTTTGTTATATAATTCCAATCCTACTAAAGCATTTTGCTGGTTTATATTGGCAATTAAATAAATGCCATCATCATTATTAATAACTAAAGTTTTAATATTATTATTAATTAGCATAATTATACTTATATCCTAATCCTGTTAACATAGAATAGGTTTCAGCTAAAGGAAGGCCTATAATTGAAGAATATGACCCTTTAATTTGGTAAACAAACATTTCAAAAACACCTTGTATAGAATAACCTCCGGATTTCCCTTGCCATTCATTGGTATTTAAATACATACTAATTTCTTTATTATTTAGACGCTTTAATTTCACTATACTTTTTACTACCCTAAGAGATTTCTCTCCTTTAGCATTCATAATACAAATACCTGTTAAAACCTTATGATTTCTTCCTGACAATATCCCTAAATACTTTGCAGCTTCTTCTATATTTTTAGGTTTCCCTAAGATTACGGTACCACGTACTACTAAGGTATCGGCTGCTATTATAAAAGTATTATCCTGTAAATTATTTTTATTATCATTAAATATTTTTGAAGCTTTTTCAAAAGCTACTCTTTTAACAAGTGCTGTGGAGTTTTCTTTTTCTCTAGGTTCTTCATTAATATTAGCAGGTAGAATCTTTATAGGAAAAACCCCGATTTTATTTAATAAGTATGCCCTCCTCTCTGAGCTTGACGCTAAGATTACTTGTTGCATTGTAATTTTTATACCTTATTTAGGTTTGTATCTACAGTTTTATGTCTAAATTTAATTCTCCCAAGAATTTTTTGCTCAGAATTACTAAGCTGTTCAAAATCTTCTTTTCTAACCTCTACATCTACAATATCATTTACTAATACTTTAATCCTATGTTTTCTCATGGTTCCTGCGGCATACGCATTAATCTCCCTACCCCTAAAATTTACTATAAAATTATTACTAGCCATATCAGTTACTTTACCGGTTACAATATAAAAACCTTTATGCTCTTTAATATCCTTAGGCAATTCCTTGGTTTGCTCTAAATTATCTGTATCTTGTTCTTCTAATTCTTTTAAGGCATTAGCAATTTCTTGCTCTTCTTTGCGTTTATTAATTTTCTTAATTTGTTTTGTTGATATATTCATGCAGTACTATACTCCTATTCTTTTTATATCTATACCACAAGGTATAAGTTTTGATAAAATATCTTGATAACCTCTATCTAAATGTGATAGTTCTCTAATTAGAGTTTCGCCCTCTGCTACTAAACCGGCAATTACTAAAGCAAAAGAAGCTCTAATATCTGTAGCTTTAACTTCTGCTCCTTCTAGTTTTAATACTCCGTTTACCACTGCTGTGCTATGATCTTTAATTACAATATCCGCCCCCATTCTTTTTAATTCAGGAACATGTGTAAACCTATTTTCAAAAATATTTTCTGAAATAATAGATTTACCTTTAGCTAAACACATATAAGCCATCCACTGTGCTTGAATATCCGTGGGAAATCCCGGATAAATTGCAGTCTCAACATCTACAGCATTAATAACCTCAGGACCTTTAATTAAAACCTTATTTTCTAATAAAGGTTTTATTACTGCCCCTGATTTAGTTAAATAATCAAAAATATTCTGCATAGAAACAAGGTGAACTCCTTCTAAGATAAGTTCTCCCTTTGTAGCAGCTCCTGCTATAGCATAACTTGCAGCCTCTATCCTATCCGGTAATACATGATATTTAGTTTTGTATAAACTAGTTACTCCTTTTATTTCAATTAAACTAGTGCCGACACCTTTAATATTTGCTCCCATTTTATTTAAGCAATTAGCTAAATCTACAATTTCCGGCTCTTTAGCAGCATTAATAATAACAGTAGTTCCCTTAGCTAAAACCCCTGCCATTATAATATTTTCGGTGGCTCCTACCGATACTGTTTCTAAGGTAATTTCAGCACCTATTAAACCTCTAGGAGCAGTTGCTTGTATAAATCCGTGTTCTACGTGAATCTCTGCACCTAAGGCTTGCATACCTTTAATATGTAAATCAACAGGTCTTTCCCCTATACTACAACCCCCAGGTAAAGCAACTCTGGCTTCCCCGTATTTAGCAAGGAGTGGTCCTAATACTAAAATAGAAGCCCTCATTTTGCTTACTAAATTATAGTTTGAGGTAAAGTTATTAATATCTTTAGCATTAAGAACTAATGAGTTATTATTAAAATATACTTTTACATTTAGATCTTGCAGAATTTCATTCATTACTAAAATATCAGATAGATGTGGAACATTTTCTAGAGTTATCTCTTGATCACTTAATATAGCAGCAGCAATTAAGGGTAAAACAGCATTCTTTGCACCACTTATCTTAACTGTGCCAACTAATTTATTGCCACCCAATATTTTGATTTGCTCCATTATTATTCCTTATGATTTGTATTGATTTTAGAAGAATTACTATTGTCCTCTATTTGTTTTCTTTGTTGTTTTTGTAATCTACGTTTTCTTAAATTAATTCTTAGGGCAAGTGCTTCTTTTTTCTCCCTAAGATTAGCCTTATCTTTTGATGATGGTTTCTTATCTTGCATATTATGTTTTTATATATTAGTTTAACTTATTCATAGCTAGCTTATCTTCCAAAGTATAGATTTTATCATTTTTCTTTTTCTTAAGCATTATAAAAAAGATTTTTTATT
>NZ_DBKDTU010000174.1:0-6979 GCF_055505085.1 Candidatus Hepatincolaceae symbiont of Strigamia maritima | reverse complement strand
ATAGCCACTCTATTCGGAATAGTTTTTACAGTATTTCTTAGATAACTCATGATTTAATCTTCCTTTTCATCTCTGCATTTTTAAAAAAGAATGGAATATCACAAAATATCGGTGTTTTAGCATTATTTTGTACAATTACTATTTGTTTACCACTTGGTAAATTCATTATATCTGTTGCCTCAATTAAATTAATCATTTTTTTAACTCTATGCCGATTTTTATCAGCTCCCTGCCACTCAAATACTTCTTTTTGACCGGCCATTGAAGCTAATCTTTTTGCCGTAACATCATTGTTTTGAGGTAAAATAATTTTAAAAGCCGTATTAGTAATAATATTTTCTAACCCTTCTCTTTTATATTTCTGTTCTAACTGCCCTAAATCTTGGCAGACAAATAAATAACTTCCCTTGTAGCCTCTGGCTATGGCCGGACCCTGTTCTACGGATTTGATTTTGGGAAAGAATGCTACTTCATCTAAAATAAACCTTACTACTCTTGATTTTTTAACATATTCAAGATCCTGTGAGGTAATATATCTAGTAGCAAACTCTACAAAAATACCACTTAAAACCCCATAAATATCCTGATCAAATGCCGGTGAGACTAAATAGATGGTTACAGGTTGATTATCTATGCCTCTAATAGTTGTCATATTAAAAGTGTTTTGTGAAGTGATATTTCTTACTTTCTCATTATTAAAAATAAGCAAATCTGCTGAGACTGTGGCTAAAATAGAGCCTAACGTATTTGGGGAGGTTGTACTCATCTCAGCAAATACATTATAAACTCGTTCTCTGATTACTAATGGGATCTCTTCTTTTTCTTTAAATTCTTTAGCATATTTTTTAAAGTTGTCTTGTATCGGGTCATTCTTTTTTGCAAATACATCCTCATCTTCTTCTGCATTTTCCTCCTCTTCCGCAACCACTCCGATAGTTGCCAAAAAATCTTTACAATATGCAATTGAACTACTTTTATTTTCTAATTCTTCTAAATAAACCATGTATAGCATAACTGCGGTTAAGATTTTTCTAGCACTATTTGCCCAAAAAGGATCGCTACCACCCTCTTTTATTAAGATATTTGCTAGTACTTCTATTAGCTCAGCTCTATCTGAGGTTTCTTTTGGTAAATTCTCTAAAGCTAGAGGATTCCAGTAAGTAGTATCTTCTCCCTCTACTTCTTCTTTCCATGCAATCCTAAAAATTTTACCTAAGCTTTTCCTATATTTAGCTGTAATATCATATAATTCTCCTTTAGGATCATTAATTACTAAACTATCCCTATCACAAGATAAAATAGTAGGGACTACAGTCCCACTAGTTTTACCAGCCCCTGCCGGGGCAACACAAAGTAAGGCTAACGGTTCATTAGTTCTTAAAAATTTATTCTTAAATATTCCTAGAGAAAACCCATCTTCTCTTAAAATATTAGGTTGCATTCTTTTAATATCAAAAAGATTAGCAAATTTAGAAAATCTTCTCGTTGGTTTATAAAGATTTTTATTTTGCAGATAGAAAAATGCTAGTATGAAACTCAGACTAGCAATGACTACTGACCAAAATGCCTTACTTATGTAAAAATTCTCACTTTGAAACACAAAAAATAAATATTTTAAATATCTAAGGTCATAAAACCATATATCATAAGAATAATAAGCAATTCCACCAAAAAGTAGTAAGGCAACACTACCGGCAATTACTAAATTTAGCGTGCTATAGAAATAGAATTTAAAATCATTATTATTAACGGGTAGCATCTTATTTTTCTTTCTCTAATTGTTGAAGTCTTCTGTAAAATGTATGGTATGGAATATTATAAATAGCAGATAAAGAAGCAATTGATGCCCCTTTATCTCTATATTTATGAGCCTGCCTTAAAATATTCTTGTGTATCTTAGTCTCTTTTCTACCTCTAGTTTCCTTAGGAATAATTTTTGGTTTTTCATCAATAAATTTATTGCTCTCCAGATTATTAAGTTTAAATAATCCTTGTATTTGACCTTTTTTTAAAATCTCAGAATTATTAATATCTATATTTGCTAAATATCTTTTACCTTTCTCATCCTTAATAAAATAAAGGATAAAATCTATATTCTTCTTAATAGAATTATCTATTTCAGTTATGGAAATATTTTCTTTACCACTTAATGCTAAATTTTGCTGAAATGCCTCAGCCGTTCCATCATGATTGGCATGTAAGGTTAAAATAAATCCTTTATGTCCTGAATTCATACTCCTCATGATTAAATCAACATTAGTAGTAGTCAATTCCGGAATTAAAATCCTATCCGGATTACTTCTCATTAATAAATCAAATTGTTCCCTATAATCTTGTTCATCTTTTGCTACTAGTTCACTATATCTTTGTTCTAATCTAAAAAAGAAATCATGAATATCTCCAACCACATTTAAAATCTCATCCTGATTAATTTCATGAATTAATAGGTTAGCAAATGAGGTTTTACCACTCCCAGTACCTCCTACAATAAAGCAGGAAGACTTATTATCACAAATATATTTCTTTAAGAAGTTATATTCTTTATCCGATAAATTAAAATCTTTGTGTTTATATTTAAGGGAATTGTCATTTAACCGTATTGATATTTTTATTCCACTTTTAATCCCACTTCCAACTCTGCCGGTAAATCTAAAAGCGTTGATGGGTAACATACAAGATACATATTCCTGTTTGTTTTTAATGAACTTTAAATCATTATTAGCACAAATTGTATACATTAAAGCCTTGATGTATGCCTCATTAATAGTATTATCAGCTTGAAACTCCTTAATACCACCACGTTTAACCAAAACTACCTCGCAAAAATCATTAATCTGAAAATCTTCTATATCAGGATCTTTGAAATATTTGAGCAGAGGTTCTACTAAAGGTTTTAATAACTCCCCTTTTTTACCCTCAAAGTTAATAACTCTGACAGATTGTAAATTAGCAGTCATCATATTCTCCTTGGGCATATTTGCTTAAGTCAGGGCGTGTATACCATTCCTTAATCGCATATTTATTACCACTCCAATAACCTCCGCATTTCCCAACTTTTCTACTATCAAAGTGGGAATATTTATGATTTGCACGATCGTTTGTATCTTCAAATTCCACCCCGGTATAATATTTTTGCCCATCTACAAATACTATCATTGCCTTAAATTTATTGGAATGCCCTTCTTTACCATGAGCCCGAGTATCATCATGATTGACCCAATATTTAAACTCCTGTTCATGTTGATACTTAACAATATCTAATTCTTTATCATCAATAATAACTACTCTGTTTTCTGTTGCTATTTCTATTAGTCTTTTCATCTTTTTTTGAGAATATCCTTGTTGATTATTATAAGAAATATCTCCGGTAAATTGTATCTTATGCGGAAAATATGATTTGCTAGTTTCCACACAGTCTCCAATAAATTCAACTGTAGAATCAGGTTTGACCCAGTAATATCTACCGGTATGCATAGACTGATTTTGATCAACATTATGTGTTACGGGACATCCATCATATTTGATGAGTAAATCATTTGATTCAGCCTTAGGATCAAGGACACAATCTGAAATAAATATCTTTTCTCCAGATTGATTTTGATAATACCACTGTCCCTGTTTCACAAACGTTCCATTTACCCCGACTGCAGTGCAAGTACTAAATTCTAAAATATGTGCGTAAGATTGTACAGGAATACAGCCTCCTGCGGTATATTTCTTACCCTCTTCGGAAAAAGTTGGCTGCATTCTTTGGTAAGTTACTTTTGCCACATAATCATGTAAAAATTCACATTGTTCCTTATCAGCAGCTACAGTCTTAGCATAATGACAGTCCTCTTTAACAATTTTATTGCCCTCATTATCAAAATAGTAAACTCGTTGATAAGTCTGGATAGTTTCCTTAGTGGTGTCATATAAATGATGGCAACCTTCAAGAGTTGTTATCGGAACTATTTTTTGTAAATCCTGAGGCTTTTCTTCTTTAACCGGATTATCATAACCACTCCCTCCAAAAGATACATTGGTTTTACCCCCGTTACTCGGCAGATCTCTTTTTTTCTCTTCTTTTTTCTCTCCATCTTTTTTTTCAATATCAATTTGTGAAGAAATATTACCCCTAACGAACAAAATAGTCCCTTTTGGCAAAATGTTCTTATCTATAGTAATTTCACTAGTTAATAAACTAGTAATATTAGTCTTAGCTCCGGCAGATAATAAAATAGTCCAAGAAATATCTAATTTAAACTTATTATCTACAGGTGTTATTTTAATGAATCCTTCCATCATCTGTTTTTTACCCTCAATTCTGGCTGTTACTTTTTGTTCATTATTAATATTTACCTGCTTAGTAGTTTTTACAGTAAAGTCTGCATGTGCTATAAAACTTACAAATATTGGTAAGAGGATACTAGTAATTAGTTTTTTTATTTTATTTTTTTTCATTATTTATCTTCCTCAGGCTGTAGGTTTATGTCTGTTGTAGGTGTAATAATTATTCTTGAACCACTAGGTATTGTAACAACTGGAGATAAATCAATTGTTTTATTTAGCATTTGTGTTGATAAATCTAAAATTGATAAGCCAGTGTACTGAGATAAACTACCCATATTACTACTTGGTAATTTATCTCCTCCGAATAAAGCTAACCCTGAAATTATAGACATCATGAAAGTTTGTCCATATTTTTCCCACATCCGATTATCTAAATCACCAACTAACCCACTCCTTGCCATCTGATCTCCAACCACTGCACTTGTTAACATCATGGATTTACCATTTGGAAAATACACTCGGCTACATTCTGTCATAACCGCACTCTCTCCAAATTTCTCTAATGGTTCAAAATTACAAACTATTTTACTCCCCTTAGGTAGTAGTATTTTTTTGCTCTCAAAAGAAAATACATCTCTCTCAATACTTGCTAGAAAAGTACCACCCCGCCTTGTATTAATATTACTTTGCACCAATGCTCTAATATACATATCAGTAGTAATTATTTTATCTCTATCAACGATTGATGAGGTGGTATCTTCAGTTACGCCTAATTCTGAATAATCTTCCATATAAAATTCACCTTTTTTACTCTCTAAAGAAATTGAATCCTTTTTGTTGAGATTAACTATTTTTACAGTAGAATACCTTCTTCTTTTTTCCTCTTCTAATTTTGCTTGCTTTTCTGCTAGTTTTTTTCTCTGTTCTTCCTGTTTTCTCTTAATTTCAGCCTCTCTTGCCGATTTTAAAGCTTGTTCTTTTAAATTATCTGCTTCAGTTTTTAATCTTTTCTTCTCATTAGCTATTTTTTTAGATTCAACTAATAAACGTCTTTTTTCAGCCTCAATTTTACTTAATTCAGCTTCTTTTTTTTTCTGCTCTTTTAGTTTTTGATAATTTGTAATATTCAATGTTCCTTCCTTATGTTTTGAGATAAATTTAGTATTATCAACCTCAAGTGCAAGGGCAGTTAATACACTCGGCAGAAATATTATTAACACGATTATGGTTTTATTTTTTAGCTGCATATTTAGTCCCTTTATAATCAATACACACCCATTTACCGCCAGCTTTTAGAGTTAATTTCTCAGCTAAAGTGTGGACGACTATCACATTTTCCTTAATAGTAAAATTTACCGGTGTATCAATATAATCTACAACCTCTAATACAGTAGGAATATCTTTAGCACCATCTTCTGTCCTATAATCTAAATAAGTATATTCCCCGTCAGACCAGACTTTATTAGGAGCAATTTTTTTGTGATCTCCGAACCAGTTTGCCCGCATTGAAAATTCATAATCTAACTCTTCATTCTCTTGTTTTTCTTCTTTTTTAAATAGGTTAAAAAAGCTGTAGCCATTGCTCTCAGATACTTCAATATGCAAAATTGGATTTCTATTATTTTCGTAATCAATTGTAGAAATCAAAAATACATAATTATTTTTTTTAGTGTTTACATTCAAATTAGTTTGTTTATCGGCTAGTTTTGAATTTAAAGCTAAGGTATAATTATTAATTATGGTTATATCTGCTACTAATTCATCACCCAACACAAAAAAATTAATCTTCTCCGGGAATTTTATTGTAGTTACCATTCCTTGTTTGATTAGCACTTCAGTCGTACGATTTGAAGATACTTCTAAGGTAAAATTATCCTTAGCAAGTATCTTATTATTAATCAGACCAAAGATTATCAGTAGAATTAGTTTTTTTCTTAGTCTTTTCATCTTTTTTCTTATTACTATTTATTATATTAATTTTATTATTTACTTTTTTTATCCCCACTGAATAATCAGCTACCAGAAAACCAAATGGATTATTTAAGTAATCATTCCCTTTATAATCTCGCTCATTATCCTCAAAACTCACGGTTGCTATAGCAATAGTATTATTAATAATTCTACCAGTTGCTTTTTTACTATCTATAATTTCAAATTCAACCTGAATTTGTTTATTATTTAAAATAGAAGAAGCAATAATATTAATATTTCTAATATACTCATTGTCTACTGCTTCTTTATAAGGAGAATTTTCATTTTTGTCTGTATCATATTCATTCTGAAACTCACTAAGTACGGATTTGGTTGATAGAAATTGTATCTCCGTGTATCTTTTATCTTCTGTGGCCAAATCAATTGTTTCTCTTTTTACAACATAACTTCTGGCTAACCACTCTTTTACTCTCCTATCAGCTTTTTTATTGGTTTTATACGGCTCAATAGCCACAATCTGTTCATTTTTCGGTAAAAAATGCAGAAAATACGGAACTTTTTCTTTAAGTGGTAAAATTGCTATAATCGCAAGAACCAAGCATAAATTTACAGCTATGCTTATTAGCAAATAGAAATTTAAACTCTGTAACAATTTAGTTTCTAATCTGGAATTATCTTGTACATCAATAAATACTTTTTTATCCAGTAAATTAAGTATCTTTTGTGCTTGCTCAAAATTATTCCCTTTAAATCTTGCTTTTAAAGATTTTAATGA